>NZ_JAQVHI010000053.1:0-4187 GCF_028696275.1 Lascolabacillus sp. | reverse complement strand
TTGGCCATCTCTTCGCGTGTAACAAGCGTTTCATACAGCTTCTCGCCGTGACGGGTACCAATTATCTTTATTTCATTATTCGCATTATAAAGCTCCAGAAGAGTATCAGCAAGAATTGATAGTGTAACCGCAGGAGCTTTCTGAACAAACAGATCTCCATTCTCACCATTTTTAAAGGCATAAAGCACAAGATCCACCGCATCCTGCAGCGTCATCATATAGCGGGTCATATTTGGATCAGTAATCGTGATAGGATTTCCAGATTTTATCTGTTCAACCCAAAGCGGAATAACCGAACCCCTGCTAGCCATCACATTACCATAACGCGTACAGCAGATAGTTGTGGTTGCATCCTTACCCAAAGAGCGTGCAATTGCAATTGCCACCTTCTCCATCATCGCCTTGCTTATTCCCATAGCGTTTATAGGGTAAGCAGCCTTATCAGTGCTAAGCACCACCACACGCTTAACTCCAAATTCGATAGCCGAATCAAGCACATTCTCTGTACCTATAACATTTGTTCTCACAGCCTGCATTGGAAAAAACTCGCACGATGGCACCTGCTTAAGAGCTGCAGCATGAAAAACATAATCAACACCACGCATTGCAGTGTCAACAGAGCGTTTATCACGTACATCCCCAATGTAAAACTTCACTTTTGCGTTCTGAATCCTGTGACGCATATCATCCTGTTTCTTTTCATCCCTGCTGAAGATACGAATCTCTCCTATATCCGTATCAAGAAACCTGTCCAGAACAGCATTACCAAAGGAACCTGTACCTCCGGTTATAAGAAGTGTTTTATTAGTGAATTCCGACATTTTGTTGTTTTATAAAATCTATAACTCTTTTTGATTGAAATATATTATTTTTATTCTTTAACACAAACTGTTTTGCACTCAATCCTTTATCTTTAAGCTCAGAAGCAGGAGTATCAACAAGCAGCTTTTTCAATACCTGACTGACACCTTGAGCCGACTCATCCTCAAGAAGATATACATAGTCGTGATACTCCTTTGGCATTCCCGGCAGATTAGTTGTTAAAACCGGAGTACCTGATACCATATACTCCATATTCTTAGATGGGAATGAGTATTTTGTGAAATCCTCAACAGTAGGCCTGGGATTAACCAGCAATGTGGCCTGCAGCTCCGCTTCCACCACCTTACTATTGTGTACTATACCCAAGAAGCGGATGCGACCATCCCTCTTAATCTCTTCCTCTATTTCGTTTACCATGGGACCGTGACCAAACAGATGCAGCTCAACATCCTTGTCATCCAGCATCTTGAAACCATCAATAAGATACTTAATACCATACTCCTCGTAGAGTCCCCCGGCATAAATCACAATCTTTCTGCCATCACCATTAACAGTTGCGCCCGCATCAGCCATGTTCACATCAACAAGTCCCTCCATTATCATATAAGGCCTGCCTTTCAGGTTCACAACCTCATTCATCTGCTCTGTCAAAAGGATATATGCATCGAAGCTGTTAGCATACCTGTTAATCGCTTTCTCTACAAAGCGGTGAATAAAAGTTCTCCTGGTTCCGGCCAGCATCCCCGGCAGTCCCGGCAAATCAGTAACAACAGCAACAGTTTTAATTCTGAGGAACTTGCAAGCGTATAGAGCACCTGAACAGAACTCAGTCTGCAGCACATCCATAATAGCAACAGATTGATCACGATGCTTCAACCCCCATCGGAGAGTCAGAAAGAAACCCGACAAGAACATATAGAGGTTGTAAAACAGCTTGATATCAATCTTCCTGCAGTAAGTAAAGGCAATACCATTTTCGGTCTCCCTTTTTCTTTTAAGAAACCTTGGACCTACAGTTTTAGGAATTTCAGTAAGTGCATAAAGATCACATCCGTTCTCTGCCAATCCGTTAACTAGCAACTTGTTAAACTTCTGTATTGCCTGTATTGGCTTATATCCGGCATCAAACAACTCTTTTATTAGTCTGTCTGAACATAGTGTAGAAACATAAAGGATATTCATTCCAATGAATCAGTTTTCAATTCATTTATTCCCGTTAACCTCCAGATCGATATCACTTTTCAACTTAAGTTTTTTAACAAAACGCATATCATGCTGCACCATAATTTTCACAAGCTCTTTGAAAGGAGTTTTAGTTGGATTCCAGCCAAGTAGAGTGCGTGCTTTAGTAGGATCACCCAGCAACTGTTCAACCTCTGCCGGGCGGAAGTACTTAGGATCCACTTCAACAATAATACGACCTGTATCAGCATCAATACCCTTTTCATTCACACCCTCACCTTCCCAGCGCAGATTAATACCGGCTTCAGCAAAAGCAAGAGTACAAAATTCACGAACCGAGTGCATCTCACCCGTTGCAATCACGAAATCTTCAGGTTCAGGATGCTGCAGAATCAGCCACATACACTCAACATAATCCCTGGCATATCCCCAGTCACGCTTAGCATCAAGATTACCCAGATAAAGTTTATCCTGCATCCCCTGTGCAATACGTGCAGCAGCAATAGTTATCTTACGAGTAACGAAAGTCTCCCCTCTCCTTTCACTCTCATGATTAAACAGAATACCGTTAACAGCGTACATACCGTACGACTCCCTGTAGTTCTTCGTAATCCAGAAGCCATAAAGCTTAGCAACACCATAAGGACTGCGGGGATAAAAAGGTGTAGTCTCCTTCTGAGGAACCTCCTGTACCAGTCCAAACAGCTCAGACGTTGAAGCCTGATAAATACGGGTTTTCTTTTCCAGGCCGAGAATACGAACCGCCTCCAGCAGTCTCAGCGTACCCACTGCATCCACCTCGGCAGTATACTCCGGAACATCAAAACTCACCTTAACATGACTCTGAGCGGCAAGGTTATATATTTCATCCGGTTTAATTGTCTGAATTATTCTGATAAGAGAGCTCGAATCAGTCATATCAGCATAATGCAGATTGATCAGTCGCTTCTGATGCATATCCCTCACCCACTCATCCAGGTAAAGATGTTCAATCCTCCCTGTGTTAAAAGAAGAAGATCTGCGCATAAGTCCATGCACCTCATACCCTTTCTCCAGAAGAAACTCCGCAAGATACGATCCGTCCTGTCCCGTGATTCCGGTAATCAAAGCTGTTTTTGTCATTTTTATAGTTTTATAGCATCAGTATACAGTACCCATGGCATTCAACCAACGAGGTAATGATGTTTGAACATCAAATGTACAAAAAATGTTTAAATTTGCTATGAAAAATCACTTCTAATTGGTCTTAGCTACACCAGTCTGAAACTTGTCATTCTCTTTTTTGGGACTACAAACGACCTATAAATTTGCACTTTACTCAAACTATTTATAATTTTAAGTTAACAATTTATATAGCTTCTCGATAAAGCTATTTTTTGTTGCCCAATCTAACATATTGGACAACTTCTTATCTATTTTATTAACTATTTTAAATTTATTTCAAATGTTAAGACTAAATTCTTTCAAATGCAATGTAAGAAATTCAGCTTTAGCGCTAGGATTAATTTTAACTGCAGGCTTATCCTCCTGTGAAGAAAAAGGATTGGATCTTTACGGTGAAAACAGAGAAGATGTAGAAGCAACCTTTATTACAACAATCCGGCCATCAACCCGGATGTCGGACGACAAGTGGGAATCGGGTGATGCAATAGGAGTTTTCGCGATCAGCAACAGAGAGAATCTGTCAGATTCATCAATCTACAACAACTATAAAAACATTAAATATATAAATAAGAGTGATTGCAGCATAGCCAATTTTGAGGCTGCAGAAACAGCTATAAAGTATCCCGACACCAAAGAAATGCTCGATTTTACTGCCTATTACCCCTATACAGATACCGGGTATATCGGAGGAAACGATTTCAGTTTATCAGTCGATATCTCACAACAATTACCTCACTCAGCAATCGATATTCTATATGCAGAAGCGACCGGTTACAACATAGATAACCCCGAAGTAGATTTACATTTCACACACTCACTTTCACAGTTCTGTCTCAACATCACTGCTTCGGAGGATATCTCACTCGAAGGAGTTGAGATAAACATTATCAATGCAGTCACAAAAGGAGTTATGAATCTGAAAGATGGAACAGTAACCCCTTCAGAGATATCAGGGGACACAATCAAACCAGTAATAAATTATGATTCATTAGAAAACAGGATAACCGCAACAGCAATTA
>NZ_JAQVHI010000052.1:0-9876 GCF_028696275.1 Lascolabacillus sp. | reverse complement strand
TTTTATCAACAAAATTTTCCCCAATTATGATAAGCAATAGTCGCCCTTTTCATAAAACTCATTCTGAATTGCTACGAGATAAAAAATATCTATTGTGGCGATTTTCTCCTTCAAGAGAATTAGACAGATATTGGAATGTATTGATAAAACAAAATCTTGAATTACAGAAGGAAATTGATATTGCTGATGGATACCTGAAAAAAAAGTCTTTTCCAAAAAGATATCTCAAAGTAGAGAAAAAAGAAAAAATCCTTCAGGAGATATTATTTTCAGTACAGCAAAAAAGAAAAAACAAAGAGAAAAAGAGAGAGAGAATCCTAAGATTAGTAAGTTACGGGACAGTAGCTTCAATTCTGCTATTAATAGGAATGTTTATATATCAAATATCTCAATCTGGCTCCACCGGACAAATATCAATCTATCAAAATGAGACTGAAAGTATTCAGCTTATAACTACTGGTAAGACAACATTGTTTGATAAAAATATCAGTTTGCAAATTGATAAAATGGGTATAGCAAGAATCCCAGATGATAACAAAGGGGGAGAGGTTGAAATTGCAATGAGCAAGAATGGGCTCAATAAACTTATAGTACCTTACGGAAAACGTACAACAGTTACCCTCTACGACGGAACAAAGATTTGGCTCAATTCAGGTTCTACACTGACCTTCCCTTCAGAGTTCGAAGAAAATAAGCGCGAAATATCAATAACAGGCGAGATGTATATAGAAGTGGCTGAAAATAAAAAAGCACCTTTTTTTGTTAAAACATCCGATTTTTGTGTCAGCGTGTTAGGAACAAAATTTTGTATTTCGGCGTATGAAAAACAGCCACAGACTGTTGTACTAGCGGAAGGCAAAGTGAATTTAATGGCAAAAAAAACAAAAAAAGATATAGATTTTCTGCTTATGCCAAACGAAATGGCATTACTCAATAACAATCACTCATTTAGCAAGCGTCAGGTTGATGCATCGCAATATATCACCTGGACTAAAGGGTATATAATACTTAATGAAACGCCCGTAGAGGATTTATTGAATTACATAGCACGAAATTATAATTTCTCGTTAAAATGTACAAATGCTACAAACCTGAAAGGTCTTACATGCAATGGGAAACTATATCTTTCTGATAATATAGACAATGTAATGAAATCAATCGCAATACTATCTAACACAACATATAAGAAAGAAAATAACACAATTTACATAAGAAATAATAAAAAGATCGCAAAATAGATTACAACTAACAAAATGTTTTCAGTATAAATGGCTAAAATAATTATCATCTCATTGTTTATCATCTACATAACCATACTTTTCAATCATTATATTATCACACACAATGTAATCAATAAAAGTATTTCGCATCATGAAGAATAAATGTATAAGACAACAGGGAAAACCTGATAATGCCAAAATGGTATTTAAAATGTTCAAGGTTTTGAATGTATTACTACTTGCTGTAATTCTTTCTGCAAACGCAACAACCTTTTCACAGGAGACTTATATCAGCATCAGGCTTGATAATGTATCCATTAAGCAAGTGATTTCTGAAATTGAGAAAAAAAGCGACTTCATTTTTCTTATACCTGGTAATCTGAACGATGAGATGAGTAAAAAAATTGATATCAACGTCAAGAATGAATCAATTGAAGATATCCTACACATCATCACATACGGAAGCAATTTTAATTATAAAATTTACGATAAACAAATTGTGTTTTACCTGGACGAAGAAAAAGAACAAATCGTTTTTGAAAAACCAATTAATCAAAAAAAGGAAACCAAAAAAAATGGTTTTGCCATTAACGGTACAATAATCGATTCCAAAGATAGAGAACCAATTATTTTTGCCGTCGTAGTATTAAAAGAGCTCAATTTATGGGCAACGAGTGACAAAAACGGTAAATTTTCCATCCAGAACGTCCTTCCCGGTGAATATACTCTTGAAGCATCGAGTATGGGCTATGTCACCTACTCTATCCCGATAAGTGTAACAAAGGATATTTCAAATTTGAATATTTTGCTGGAGCCCAGCAATTTGTTACTTGATGATGTTATAGTTACAGCTCAGTCAGGAGGGGCAATAAACTCATCTCATATAATGGAAAAGGCTTCTATTGATCACCTTCAGCCATCGAGCCTTGCAGATGTTATGCAACTTATGCCGGGTGCACTTATAAACAATCCCAATCTAACTACTCAGAACATAATAACCATAAGGAGCATCAAGGATTTTAGCGGGTTAAATGCTGCCGGAGTAGGCTTACTGATTGATGGTAATAAAGTATCCAATAATGCAGAGGTAGAAAGTGCCACATTCGACTACAGAAAAATCCCAACTGACAATATCGAATCGGTAGAAGTTATGACAGGAGTACTTTCGGCTCAGTATGGTGATATGACCTCAGGCGCGATTTTAGTGAAAACCAAGGCAGGTATGACACCCTACGAAGTGAGGATAAAATCTGATCCAAGGACAAAAGCTGGATCAATTAATAAAGGATACAGGCTGCCATATAACGTGGGATTTTTAAACGTGAGCATGGATTACGCCAAGGCTTTCAAGAAAAATATCTCGCCTGTTGATATCTTTGACCGGACAACGATTGGATTAACTTACTCCAATACTTTCAATAAAGAAAAAACGCCATTCAGGTTTAATTTCAAGGTTAATGGTAACTTTACCTCCAATAATGTCACACAAGATCCGGATGTCTCAAAAGAAGACTTTTCCAAGTCCTCTACAAATAATTTAAACACATCCATTTATGGGTCCTGGATGCTTAATAAACCCTACATTTCTGTGCTAAACTACAATATTTCGGCAGTCTATCAAAAACAAAAAACAAATCAATACACCGTCATAAACAGAACCCCCACTCCAACAACAAACACTAAAGTGCCAGGAATATCAGAAGGCTATTTTACAGAACTTCTCTATAAGGAAGATTTTTGGCTGGAAAGTGTTCCACTTTCCTTTAATGCCAAAATTCATGGGAATCTTAATAAGTTGATGGGAAAAACCCTATTCGCCAGTTTACTTGGATTTGAATATAACCGTGATGGAAACAAAGGAAGGGGTAGTTATTATACCGATGCAACTCCTCCCTTTTTCAGAGAACGTAATTATACAGAGATCCCTTTCATGGACAACATCAGCTTATTCGCCGAAGAAAAAATTAAAATACCAATAAAAAAATCCACTCTGGAACTTGTAGGTGGAGCTCGTATAACCAAAATGAAACTGGAAGGATATAATTATAATCCTACTGTTGAGCCCAGGTTTAATGCGAGATACGAACTATTCAAACCTAAATCCAGGGGTGGCCTGAGAAAATTAAACTTCAGGGGTGGTTGGGGAATAATGGAAAAGTTGCCATCGATCGGTTATCTGTATCCTGCACCGATTTATATGGATTATACCCTATTCCGTTATAGCAGTACGGAAGCCAACAAGTCACTTGCGGTAATACAGACCGATATTATTGATGAACTGCTGCCATATAACTTAAAACCCAACAAGACCTATAATATGGAGATGGGTATTGATGTAAACATTTCCGGAATTAATGCACAGATTACCTATTTTAAAGAAAAACTGGTTGATGGTATTACCCAAAATGTTAATTTCAAGACTAATACTATTAAATATTATAACACCTTGACCGGAGAAAATGCTGATCCAAAATTTGAGAACGGCACCGTATATGCAAAAGATGAAACAGGAAATTACATTGAAGTATCCCATACACTCCGAAATGATTTTAAATTATTTAGCAGGCCGGATAACCGGGGTAAAATAGATAAATGGGGCATTGAATATTCAATGTCATTCCCTAAAATCGAGGCACTGAACACTACGGTTATTCTTAACGGTGCTTACCTGAAAACGGAAGACAGTAAAGATGGAGAAGAACTTAAAAAGATAAACAGTAACGATCCGGTAAATCCACAGGAGGTCTTCCCCTATTTAGCAGTATTCGACAAAAATACCGGCAGCAATATCGGTAACAGTGCCAGAAGGTTTAACACCAATCTGAATTTTGTAACAAACATTCCTGCAATTAGAATGATTGTTTCATTAACCACTCAGTTTATCTGGTTCAATCAATCGCAATATATTTTTGATCCGGCAAACTCATACATTGAAGATCAGAATGGGAAGCCGATATATGACGATTTTTCAAACAAAAATGTGCTGCAGGATATCTATAGAGATCCAACATATTACATAGATTTTGATGGAAACAGACATCCGTTTTCAGATTTTCACACCACCAACGATCCTGTGTTAAAAACTCGGCTCGCTCTTTTAAGGGAAACTACAAACAACAGCTACTACTTTCTGCCAACAGGATATAAACCATATATGATGGCTAATATAAGACTGACAAAGGAAATTGGCGATAACACCTCCCTATCGTTTTATGCAAATAATTTTACAAATCATACGCCGATCATGAAGGATAAAGCACGTCCTAATGCAATTGGGAACCGATTAAATTCAGATATATATTTTGGAGCAGAAGTGAAATTTAAATTTTGATCATCAGATACTTGGGTGCAAACACAGCGCCAGAAAAATTTCAAAAACATTAAAATCAAATAAAATGAAAAGATATTTATACAGTATTATTTCTATAAGCTTCATTTTAATTATTCCTTCTTGCCTCGAGAATATCAGATCAGATGAATTCAGTGAAGCAGAATTAAGTGAAACTGTTATTGTAAGCGTAAAAATGCCAGAAGGATATGATTATCCTGTAAAAGGATTAAAGGTTATACTTTACGATAACACAGCAGGTCTTCAGTTTAAAGGCATTACCGATGAACAGGGGGTTGCAGAAATCAGAGTTGCTCCAGGTTACTACATAGCGTCAACCGAAACATCCTTTAGAGATTCGGGAGGAATCCTTTACCTCTTTAACGGAATGTCTGAAAAAATTGATGCGATATCCCAGTCAAATAGCGTTGAAATTGAGCTTACAGCATCGAAATCGAGTCAGATTGTATTCAAAGAGTTGTATTTTGGGGGATGTTTCAACGAAGAAACAGGCAAAAGCTATACTACTGACAAATACATTATCCTATATAATAACTCAGATCAGGACGCATACCTTGATTCATTGTGTTTAGGTGTGGTTCATCCATTTAATGCTCCCACCAACGGACGTTTGTCTGATTGGGTAAAACCGGGGACCTCGGAACTGAGAGATTCCATTCCGGCAGCATCCATGGTATGGATGTTTCCCGGAACCGGTAAAGACAACATTCTTGAACCTGGCCGGGAAGTGGTTTTAGCACTCAATGCTATAGATCACTCCGCATCTGTGCGAAACTCTGTAAACTTAGGGAGACCAGGATATTGGGCCATTTATGATCCCATCATGACCCCAAGCCATGCTACTCCTGAAGCGGGTGTCAAATTGCTTGAAGGGATTTGGAAAATTGGAAGTGCAAAAGCTTTTGTCATTTCCAATAATAGCCCCGGATTTTTTATATTTACCCTGGGAGGGAAGAGTATTGAACAATATATTCTGGATAATTACGCACTAAATCCGAACTCCTCAAACATTAATTTAAGCGCTTTGCTTGTTGATAAAAATCTTATTTTGGATGCTGTTGAATGCCTTAGAAATCCCACAGATACCAAAAGATTCATGCCAGAGATTGATAACGGATTTGCAATGATATCAGGATCGGGTCAGGGACAGAGTATCATAAGAAAAGTCGACAATGAAGAAACGGAAAAAACAGGTGGAAGAATAGTATATATGGACACGAACAATTCATCCAACGATTTCGAAGTTATACCTCATCCTACTTTATATAATCAATAAGCTGGCGTTATTTAACCCGTTATATTTTAAATATTTATTTCATGAAAAAAAGATATATAATTATACTAGGAGCATGGGTATCATGGCAGTTAATGACATTCAACATGTTCGCACAGGCAAGCGATAAAAATGAAAAAATTGACTACACATTAGAAGAAATACAATTACGTGCTCCATGGGCTGTTTCTGATAATGTTTCGGGACTGGCCTATTATCAGTTTCAGGATTATGCTTCTGTTGGAGGCTTTTACAATTCTGAGAGTGGTGATTACAGAAATTACAATTCGGCTGAAAATTTATTTAATTTCGGAGTTGCTACACAAGCTTATAGGAAAGTTAAGAAACTGCTTTTTTATGGTGATTTCACATACAAATATGACACCAAAAAGAATCAAACCTGGCTAGGCAACTACATACCTGACTTTACAACAAACCCTATGCTGGACTCAATTCCGGGGAAAGTCCTAAGCGAGAGTTACGACATGTCCGGAAAAATTGCATATGCCCTGACTAATAAAACAGCATTGGGAATTGGCATTAGTTATCACACTGCAACAATGGCAAAAAGAACTGATGGAAGAAACTCGAATGTATATTCGTCAATATGTATAAAACCTGGTGTTAACCACAAAACTGCAAATTTCACTACAGGTCTGAACTTCAACTATAAGTACGATGTAGACAGAGTGACCTATGATTTTATCGGAGATTTGACAGGGAAAAACATATACTACATGGAAGGACTGTTTTTTATGGCCAAATCAGGAATAACTTCAGCAACCATTCTTAAAAGAGGCTATTTTTTTAATTTACTTGGAGGGGCATTTCAACTTGACTACAATAACAATAATCTCGAGTGGTTCAATGAATTAGAAATGAATTATGGGAAACTCAACAACTACGAAGGGATATCTCTTACCAAAAAGTACAGTCGTGAAGAGTTGCTAAACTACCATTATGGCGGTTCTATCAAGTTTTTAGGAAACAGCTCCAATCATTTTATAAAATTTAATCTAAACAGCAACGAAAGGGCCTCGAATTACATAATTAATAATTATGAGCAGGTTCCGGGAGAAATTAAATCGTGGGAATATTATGAAAAAGGGAGCGTTTTAAGATATATGACTTCCATTAAAGAACTAGATGCTGCTTATCGCTTTTGCTATAAAAAAACCGACTGGAAATATAATTTCAACCTAACAGCTGGGTTTAACAGGATGATTAACGAGAAAACTTACAAAATTTTCCCCGAGACTTACAATCAACATTTTAACATCAATACTTTGTACTTTGAGGGGAGGAAGTATTTCTATCCTCAGCAAAAAAATATAATTGAACTGGAAGCCGGGGTAGCATTCTCTAAAGGTTCAGATGAAGGAAACTCATTAAATTCGGAAAGCTCAGGCAATTTAGGCATGCTGCAACTAAATAAGAGATTGTTGGAAATAGATTATCAATACCGTAATGCCTCCAGAACAAACATCAATGTTGGAGCAAGGTATCGTCACTTATTGAATCCGGATAAAAATTATGCTTTAGAATTCTGTATGAAATACCACAAGATAGTAGCTAAAAACAAACAGAAGAGATCATTTCTGTCTTTATCAACGAGCTATGTTTTTTAGAAGAAACAGCGAAAAGAATAACGATACAACAATATATTAATACAATAAAATAAATTATGAAACTATTTTCGAGACATTTCAAAAAAAATTGGTTCAGACATCTACTGCAATGGGGTGTATTATTTGCAATAATCATCACAATGACCAATGTTTTCTCTAAAACTTCTTCCGATCCGGAAGCGTATTGTCCTTTTGGCGGCCTTCAAGCTTTTGGATCTTACCTATCCAGCGAAACTTTAGCCTGCAGTATGACCACAGTTCAGGTTTTGATGGGCCTGGCACTTGGAGTGGGAGTAATTCTCTTTGGCAAGTTGTTCTGCGGTTACTTATGCCCTGTAGGATTGGTTTCGGAATATATGTTTAAGTTTCGAAAAAAGACAAAGATTAAAGGGATTGAAATTGCGAACGGAACCGTTGTAGATAAAATTCTCAGATCGGTAAAATACATACTCCTATTTATCGTTTTTTACATGACATTGAGTACATCTGAACTATTCTGTAAGAATTTCGATCCCTACTATGCAGCTGCTACCGGATTTCATGGGGAGATCACATTATGGATGGCAGTTGCTTCTTTAGTAATCCTGTTCTTAGGAAGTTTCTTCATTAAATTGTTCTGGTGTAAATATGTTTGTCCTTTGGGCGCATTAAGTAACCTGTTCAAGTTTACCATTTCGTTCTTATCCATGATAATCCTATATATAATTCTTATTCAGTTAGGATTAAATATTCCATGGTTATATCTTTTGATAACAGCCTGCCTTATGGGGTATATCCTTGAAGTTTTCATGGTAAAACCCAAAGTCTTCCCATTGATAAAGGTGAATAAGGATGAGGGAAAGTGTACTGACTGCGGACTTTGCTCCAAAAAATGCCCCTACAACCTCCCTGTTGACAAAAACAAAGTTGTAAAGGAAGTGGATTGTACTCTATGCGGCGAGTGTCTATCGGCTTGTCCTTCTGATGCACTTACATTCAACAAGAAGAAATATAACCGCTGGTTACCGGCCATATTAACAATAGTTCTATTTATCATTGCATTGATTATTGGTTCTAAGTGGGAAATGCCTACAATCAATGAAACATGGGGTGATAACATCGAAGATGTAAAGCTTAAAACATTCAAAATGGAAGGACTAAGCTCTGTACATTGTTACGGTAGTTCAAAAGCATTTTCCGCAAAGTTACGTCGTGTTCCCGGTGTTTATGGTGTATCTACTTTTGTTAAAACTCAAACTGCAAACATCCTCTACGATCCAACTCAAACAAGCGAAGAGGAGATCATGGGAGCAACATATACGCCTGTGAAGTTCAAGATTGTAAATCCCGAATTATCAGACAGTCTGATTAAAGTAATTACAATGTATACCGAAAAGATGTACGATAAATTAGATCCGAATTATCTCGGAATGCAGTTCAGACAATATGGAAATGATAAGTATTTTGGAATTGAGACCAAGTTTTCATGTCCGCTAACCGTACATCTGTATATGGATATTGACGAACCCGTTGATAAAGAGTTCCTAAAAAATATTGTAGAGAAAAGGCAGCTTATCATTCGTTCGGCCGATGGGCAAGAGAAAATAAGAGATTTGAATTTTGAATTTGTGAAAATTGAAACGGAAACCGATACTATTACACGGAGAGATTTTCTGGAAAGGTATTTCAATAAATACAATTCACGTTATAAGGAGAATATTAAGAAATTTGCCGGATTAGACTCTGCATCATTGGTGGTATCCTTTCCTGAACTTGACAAACCAATCTATTCGAGAAATATTCCCTATTTATCTAGTTACCTCTCTTTAAACGAAGGAGTTTTGAGACTGGAGACATTTTTAGATGACAATGATACTCCTTCCATGAAAATAGTCTATGTCCCTTCAGTAATTTCCGGAGAGAAATTATGGGAAAATCTTTGTTCGGATAAATGGAGTGTAAAAATGACAAGTGGAGAGATCAAAGAAATAGATGCAAGATTAGATTTCAAGGACAAGAAACAACAAACAGAATAACAATACTAAATAAACAGAAATTTTACAAAAGAAAATCTGATATGAGAAAATATATCATCATCTTGATAATTTTAATAGGTATAAGTGCAAACACAGTAAAGGCAGACGAAGGCATGTGGCTGATACAAGCTCTGAATAATGAACTGCAAAAGCGCATGGAAACCAGGGGATTGGAAATTGGGTCAGAAGTTATATACAGTGAAAATGAAGCTTCTCTGAAAGATGCCGTTGTTTCATTAGATTTTGGTTGCACCGGCAGTATGATCTCCAATAAAGGACTCTTAATAACAAATCATCATTGTGCTTATGATGATATTTTCAATCTAAGTACCCCTGAAAACAACCTGCTGGAGAATGGATACTGGGCAAAAAACAGCTCCGAGGAGATACC
>NZ_JAQVHI010000002.1:77652-127886 GCF_028696275.1 Lascolabacillus sp. | reverse complement strand
TATTCAATACTCAGTGCTAAAATATAAATATCCTAAGTATGTAGTCTGATTAAAATCAGTTTTTAAGTGGAAGCACAGAATACTGTTTAGAATAACGTAATTGTTGATCTATGTAGTTCTCTTTATAAGATATTGTCACATCTGTTACTTTACCATTCTCATCAGTTACAAGCTTATAAACAGGATTAACAAAACCTTTGTAAGGTGCAATATTAAGAGCTTCGTATCTTGATAAAACCTCCTCATGTAGATTCTTGTCCACCTTTACTCCATAAGTTTCGATCAGGTTTTTACCTGCTTCAAAATCCCCTTCTGACTTAATACGCTGTACTTCAGCAAGCAATTCTCCAAAAAGCTGACGTAACTTATCATAATCGTTGATCACGATGTAGGTTTTACCATCTTTCTTTTCAAAAGCTACCACATTTTCAGCCTTACCTTTCTCAATTACCCAGTTAGATATAGTAGCACGATTACGCATATGAGCCTGTTCAATATCCTTTCCTGGTTGTATACGGGTAAGCTGAGTCATAGCACCATTCATAATATATGAGTAGTATTCAGCTTTATAAGCTTCATTGTCAGGTAATAAACCAAGTTCAACTAGCTTCGGATCAGCCAGATAGTAAAGTGCAAACAGATCGGCACGTGTTTCTTCCAGTGGTGAAGCATATGCCTGAAGAACATCAGAGCTAACTCCTGGAAGCAACTTACCTGAACCATGACCTAAACATTCATGCAAGTCGGTGTGCAGATTATCAGTTAATGTTCCATACTTTTTAGTAAGCTCAATCTCTTTTTCACTCCACATGAATTCTTCCTTGAACCCATTTCCTTCTGCAGCTTTATCATATGCAAAAGTGATATTATCTATAGTAACTGATTTAGATCCATGATCTCTTCTTATCCAGTCTGCATTTGGCAGATTTATACCAATTGGAGTTGAAGGATATGTATCACCACCCAAAATAGCAGCAGTAATTACTTTAGCAGAAACACCTTTTACTTCTTCTTTCTTAAAACGGTTGTCTATTGGAGAGTTGTCCTCAAACCACTGTGCGTTCTCACTGATAATTCTGGTGCGCTCTGATGCCTCAATACTTTTAAAATTAACAAGTGACTCCCAAGTGGCTTTCAGTCCCATAGGGTCAGTATACGTCTCAATAAAACCATTAATAAAATCAACACGTGAAGTTGTATCAGTTACCCATTTAACTGAATATTCATCAAAAGTTTGAAGATTACCTGTTTTATAATATTCGATAAGAGTTTTGATTACATCTTTTTGATGGTCATTTTCTGCAACCTCAGATGCTTTTTCTAACCATCCAATTATACGCTCAATTGCCTTATCATACATTCCACCAAGCTTCCAAACTTTTTCGGTAACTACACCGTTTTCTTTGACTACTTTACTATTAAGACCGTATGATACTGGTGTGTTGTCATTCGGATCCTTCATGGCGTTATAGAAATCTTCAACCTCTTTCTGAGTTACACCTTCATAGAAGTTTACGGCAGAAGTCTGAATAATATCCTTTCCCGGTGTCTGATTCATTCTTTTTGGCATAACTGCCGGATCAAACATAACAGGAAGTATTTCATTTAAAGTTTCATCTGCAGCCATACCATCACGGAAAGGCATTCTTCCCGGATCAACGCTTTTTACAAGAGAAACAAAATACTCCTGTGAGAATTGTGGTATGATTTTATCTTCAGAATAGTGATGGTGGATACCGTTTGCCATCCAAATCTGTTTAAGATAAGTCTCAAATTGTTTCCAGTCATCGGAAGATTTGTTACCCATGTAATTCTCATACACACCTTCACATACTCTGCGTATAGTTAGATTATAACGATTATTCTGATCCCATAAGATATCACGTCCTTCAAGAGCAGCTTGTGATAGGTAATAAATCAATTCCTTCTGTTTTAGTGAAAGACTGTTGAATCCTGGAACAGGATATCTTAATATTTCAATATCTGCAAACCGGTCGACCTTATATTCAAATGTTGAGTCGATACCATCGTCGGCTGCCGGTTTTGAGCCTGCTTCTTTTTTGCCGTTGCAGGCTGCAAGCAGTAACAGTGTTGTTAGCATAAAAACTACTTTTTTCATACAATTATTTCTCTTTATTAAGTTCTTTAACACGAATTTCTGCATTTCTGGATTTATCTCCCAGATAACCCCCATGGTGCCTTTTTGCATATTCGCTAATACTGAAATTAATTCTCTTCATTGTACCTACAACAAGTATATCTCCCATTACAGTCATTACTGTTGTAGATGTAGTAGGGGTAAGATCCAATGGACAAACTTCAGCAGGATTTCCGGTAAGCAGAAATACATCTGCTTTTTTTGCCAGTACACTTGAATTATTTCCGGTAATTACAATAATTGGTACTTGCTCGTATAATCCTCTGGCAAGTTCAACCAACTCAATAATCTCACGTGTTTCACCGGAATTTGTAATTAAAAGCAGAAGATCATTCTCCTGCAGTACTCCAAGATCACCATGCTGAGCCTCACTGGGATGCAGGAAAATTGATGGTGTACCCGTAGAACAGAAGGTTGTTGATATGTTTTGTCCTATCTGTCCTGCTTTACCCATACCGCTAATAACAAGCTTTCCTCGTTTTTCATGTACGTACTCTACAATTAAATCGATTGCTTTCTCGTATTGGTCAGTAATAGGAATATTAAGAATTGCGTTTGTTTCCTTCTTTAGGATTGTTTGTATTTCTTCGTACGTCATTTTACGAACTTCAATTGGTTTTATATTTATATGAAACCTGAGCCAACTCTTCGTTAGCTTTCTTGATCTTATTTTTAAGTGAAATTTTATATTCTACCAATTTATTTTGCAATGCCTCATCTCCTGTGGCAATCATCTGCAAAGCAAGTATAGCAGCATTAAGGGATCCGTTTATACCAACGGTAGCAACAGGTATTCCAGGTGGCATCTGCACAATTGAAAGCAGTGCATCAATCCCTTCCAGTGATGCTTTAATTGGAACACCGATAACCGGTATTGATGTCATTGAAGCAATTACTCCGGGCAAATGTGCAGCCATACCTGCTGCAGCAATAATCACCTTGATACCATTTTCTGCAGCACCCTTTGCAAATATTTCAACCTCTTCAGGAGTTCTGTGAGCTGAAAGTGCATTTATCTCGAATGGCACCTCCATCTCATCAAGAAACTTGGCTGCTTTTTCCATTACAGGAAGATCAGAAGTGCTTCCCATAATGATACTTACTATAGGCTTCATATAATCTTACTTTCCGATAAAACTTTTGTAGTCAGCAGCAGACATTAAGCCATCTAACTCTTCTGGTTTCTCAATTGTAACTTTTATTATCCATCCTTTTTCATATGGATCTTGATTAACCATCTCAGGAGCGTCATCCAGTTCAGGGTTTATTTCCAGAACCTCACCACTAACAGGCATCAACAGGTCAGATACAGTTTTAACGGCCTCTACACTTCCAAACACTTCTCCCTGTTCGAGAGTTTCACCTTCTGTAGATACATCAATGAACACAATATCACCCAGCTCTTCCTGAGCAAAATCGGTAATACCTATAAAAGCTTCGTTGCCTTCCACTCTCACCCATTCATGATCGGAAGAGTACTTTAAGTTTTCAGGAAAATTCATAGTAGTCTATTTTTTTTATTTTATAAATAATAATTGTAAATGTACAATATAATAATTTAATTACAAAAGCTTGCTTATGTGCCGATCCAAACAAACGTAAAAGACACAATAAAACCAAGTAGAAACCCGGCTATAACTTGCGAAAGTGTGTGTCGTTTTAAGATAAGTCTGGATGTACCTATTAATCCTGCAAGAATAAACAAACCCATAAACATAATATAGGGGTTGGAGCGTTCTACGAAATAACAAACAGCCATTGCACCACCAGTCAGACCTCCAATGCCAAACATATGTGCACTTATTTTCCATATAAATGTAATAAGTATGGCAATTATCATAATGGCAACAGATGAAGCCATAATCATCATAAACCAGGTAGGCATATTCATTCTGTAATAATATATAATCATTACAGTGTATGAGATAAGTGTGATTAAATATGGATAAATACGCTCCTTTCGAACTTTAAGTGACAGATCCGAAATTATACCCAGTTTATATAATATAGTTATAAGTACTGCCGGAATAATAAATGAAAAGAACAGTACGGGAGTAATTATTTGCCAGAATTTATGAGAATAAATTGCACCAAAATAGGTGTAAGCGAACAGTAGTAAAATGCTGTACGCCGGCATCAATAATGGCTGGAAAACTGTGGAGATTACATGTGCTATCGATTTCATCGGACAAAGTTAAAGTTTTTTTCTCAAACGTGCCACGGGAATATTTAATTGTTCTCTGTATTTTGCAACAGTTCTACGGGCAATAACATAGCCTTTGCTATTAAGTATTTTTGTAAGCTGTTCATCTGTAAGAGGTTTTGCAGAATTTTCATTTTCTATACTCTCCATTAATATAGATTTTACTTCTCTCGATGAAATATCTTCGCCATCTACGGTTTGCATTGCTTCAGAGAAAAAATATTTCAGTGGATAAATATTAGTATTTGTCTGTACATATTTGCTGTTACTGACTCTTGAAATAGTAGAAATATCAAATCCGGTTTTTTCAGCCACATCTTTTAGAATCATTGGTTTTAGCATAGTTTCATCTTCAGTGAGAAAGAAATCATACTGAATGCTTACTATTGCTTCCATTGTACGTTGCAGAGTGTTTTGCCTTTGTCTTACTGCATCAATGAACCATTTTGCAGAATCCACCTTCTGCTTCATGAAAAGTATTGCCTGTTTATCATCTGATGACATACTGGTTTTGTTGTCAGTATATCCCTTTAGCATTTCTGAAAAATTACGATTAACTCTTAGGTTAGGTATATTGCTGTTATTCAGTTGAATTGTCACTTCACCGTTATACGAATCGACTATAAAGTCGGGAGTAATATTATTCATTGCAGTCTGCATTGTCCCTCCAAGAGTATTTCCCGGTTTTGGATTAAGAGAAATAATTACTTCAATTGCATCTTTTAATTTTTCCTGAGTGATGTTTAGCAGACGTATTATTTTATCGTAATGTTTTTTGGAAAATTCCTCGAAATAATCCGTAATTATAGTGGTTGCAATTTCAACCTCTTCAGATTGTTTTTCTCGACCGAGTTGTATCAGCAGGCATTCCTGAAGATCACGTGCACCTATACCTGCCGGGTCAAGATCCTGAATTTCGTATAATATATCCTCAAGTTGCAGAGGAGTTACATCCAGCTGTTGCTGAAAAAGCAGGTCGTTGGAAATAGATTGCAAATCTCTTTGCAGATAACCGTTTTCATCAATATTGCCTATAATATACTCAGCTATTGTCTGTTTTTCTGAGTCCAAATCCATTAGTCCGATTTGTTCAAACAGATAATCATGCAATGATTTATCATCATAATAGCTGATCTCGAAAAAGTCAGTATCACTCTTTCTCTCTGATTTGTTAAGTCTGTAATCGGGAATATCATCATCTGAAAAATAATCACCCAGAATCATTTCATCCTGGGTCAAATTATCTGCTTCGGATATTTCATCATCAATAACTGAACTTTCAGACAGGTCATTATCAGTTGTTTCAAGTGCCGGATTTTCTTCAATTTCCTGTTTTATCCGATCCTCTACTTCAACATTATTAAGTTCAATCAGCTTAATCACCTGCATCTGAAGAGGTGATAGCCGTTGTATCTGTTTAAGTTCTTGTTGCTGCCTTAAAGCCATATACGAGAATATAATTTCTATGGCAAAGATAATTATTTCTGAACTTACTCACAAAATGAGTCGTCATATCCTGCCTTACAGGTTAATGGTGCCAATGCATATGAATCATATTCATCATATGCAGGTCCGGGTATTCCACTAATAACCACAATCCGGTCCAATCTCACTTTTTCTCCATTTTCGAAAATAAGGAAATCTCCTTCTTCCCTGTTATTCTCGATTTTAATAATCCTGCCGTTGGACTCCCCCAGTTCAGGCTCATCCGAAAAAGTAAAATAAATCACTCTTGTTTCATCTTTTTTCATCTGCTCCTCAATAATTTCGAAGTATTCCGGATCTATTGGCAAGTATCTTGGTCTCATTATTTTCATCAGTTTTGTTTAAGTATAAAACAATTTCCCACTTATTAGGTTCACCTATTTATTGTTCTGTTGAATGTTGGAATTTGAAACTTTTTATTACCTTTGAAACGTCAACAATGTTTAAAAAAAGATCGAAATGATATTCAAGTTTCTAATTCTGTCGGATGAAGTTGACAACTTCAAAAGGGAAATTAAAATAGATGCTGATGCAACATTCCTGGATTTATATAAATCCATATTGGATTGCACCGGTTATAGTGATAAAGAGATGGCTTCATTTTTTCTCACTGATAATAAATGGCGAAAGAAGCAGGAAATTACTCTGGTTGAAATGGATACCGATTCAGATGAAGATTCATTTACAATGGATGAGTGTGTATTAAGTGATTTTCTTGAGGATGAAAAACAAAAACTTATGTTCGTGTTTGAATATCTGACCGAACGTGCTTTATATATTGAGTTATCAGAAATAATACCCGGGAAAAATCTAAAAAAAGCTATCTGCACTGTTTCTGAAGGTGAACCACCTGTTCAGATTACTGAAATACAGGATGTAAAGCATGAAGGAGTAACTTTTGATTTGGGCGAATCATTTTATGGTGATGAAAACTTTGATCTGGATGAATTAGATAAGGAAGGTTTTGATGGTTTGGACGAGATCGACATTTCATCAAATACTGATTCAGCTGATATTTATTAAATTAAGTTTATATTATTACCTAATCTATTAATATTAAACTCTTTAAATCCAAAAATTATAATGAATATCCTCCTCGTATTGCTTGGTCCTACAGGTGTTGGTAAGACCGAGTGGAGTCTAAACGTGGCGGAGAAATTAAACAGTCCGATATTATCAGCCGATTCAAGGCAGATCTATAAGGGTATGAGTATCTGTACAGCCGCACCTACTCAAGCACAGATGCAGCGCGTACCACATTATTTCGTTGAAATATTATCTCCCGAAGATTATTATAGTGCAAGTATATATGAGCAGGAGGCATTAGGAATGCTCCGGAAGCTCTTCAAAGATCATAGAGTTATTGTTATGACTGGAGGTTCTATGATGTATATAGATGCTGTTTGTAATGGTATTGATGATATACCTACTATTGATAGTTCATTACGAAAAGATATTCAGGAGTTATATAAAAAAGAGGGCCTCGATCCTATTCGCCAGCAACTGAAAATTCTGGATCCACAGTTTTATTCCGAAGTAGATCTGAAAAATCCAAAACGAGTAATTCATGCTCTTGAAGTTTGTTTGATGGCAGGAAAACCCTATTCCTCATTACGTACTAATTCAAAAAAGGAACGCCCTTTTGATATTGTAAAGGTTGGTTTTAATATGGATAGAGAACAACTATATGATAGAATAAACAGGCGCGTTGATAATATGGTTGAAGAAGGTCTTATTGAAGAAGCGCGCAGTTTTTATCCTATCAGGCATCTTAATTCATTAAATACAGTGGGGTATAAAGAGCTTTTCGAATATTTTGATGGAAGGTGTACACTTGATTTTGCAATTGATAAGATTAAACAACACTCACGAAATTATGCAAGAAAGCAGATAACCTGGTTTAAAAAAGATAAAGATATAAATTGGATAAATCTGTCAAACTCAGAAGATATGGTTGTAGAAAGAATACTGAACTTGCTGCCACAGTGAAATACATATGTATTTTTTTTCTTATAACTATTGGAACATTCGGAAAATTGTACTACTTTTGCAACACTTTTTAGAAAAGCAAATAATTCTTCCTTAGCTCAGTTGGTTAGAGCATCTGACTGTTAATCAGAGGGTCCTTGGTTCAAGTCCAAGAGGAAGAGCAAAAAAAGATTTAAGATTAAAAAGTGAAATATTCTTCCTTAGCTCAGTTGGTTAGAGCATCTGACTGTTAATCAGAGGGTCCTTGGTTCAAGTCCAAGAGGAAGAGCAAAAGAACGAGTCAAAAGGCTCGTTTTTTTTGTTTTATATTATTAATTACAACAAAATCGGCTATTTTGCCGTTAAAACGGTTGACAAACTATTTCCTAATTAAATTCACAATTCAAGATGAAGAGAGTGTTAATTACTTACCGCCTGAAACCTGAAGGGCTTACTGTTTTAAATGATAAATATGAGCTCACCCTTCCCAAAGATAGATCTTTTTTTTCAAGAGAAGAGGTTCTTGAATTAATACCGGAATATGATGTATTAGTACCAAATTTTAGTTTTTTTACAGATAAGGAAATAATGGACAGAGGTGTAAATCTTGAATTAATCTCTAATTTTGGAGTCGGGTTCAATAATATTGATGTAGATTATGCAACAAGAAAGGGAATAGTGGTAACAAATATTCCAAAAACCACAAGAGAGCCAACTGCTGAGTTTGCTTTTGCTCTTCTTCTTGGAGCAGCCAGAAGGATAGGGTATTATGACCGAAAGATTCGTACTCCACAAGGTGTAAGCTGGGGTACTTATACAGATGCTGGTCTTCCTGTTTTTGGAAAAACTCTTGGAATAATAGGGATGGGTAGAATTGGTCAGTCTCTGGCACGACGAGCAGTTGCTTCAGGTATGAATATAATATATAATAACAGAAACAGGCTGGCTGAGGATATAGAGAAGCAATATTCTGCCCGTTTTGTTTCAAAGGACGAATTGTTGAAAACTGCCGATTTTATATCACTCAATGCCCCTTCAACTCCTGAGACATATCATATGATTGGAGAGAAAGAGTTTAATATGATGAAACAAACAGCAGTTTTTATCAATACAGCACGTGGTGATATGGTTGATGAAAAGGCAATGTTAAAAGCATTAAAAGAGAACAGAATATGGGCTGCTGCTCTTGATGTTTTTGAGAATGAACCCCATATTCTTCCCGAGTTGTTAGAGCTTGATAATGTGCTGCTGGCACCTCATGCAGGAACTAAAACTTTAGAGGACAGAATTGCCATGTCGGTAGAGATGGCACAGAATATTGTAGGTTTCTATGAAGGTACATATCCTATTTCACGTGTAAATTAAAATCATATTAAATTATCCAATCTGTTTATATATATGTAATAAATAATATTGTATATATGTCCGCACTAGAAATTAAAAACAAACTTATTGCATTAGGAAGTCCCGAAAGAGCAAATCATTCTGCTTATTTCTTTAAAACTGCCGAAGGAGAGTATGGATATGGTGATAAATTTATAGGATGCACTGTGCCTGAAACTCGAAGTGTAGCAAATAAATATCCCGACTTACCTTTATCTGAAAATAAAAAGTTGCTTGAAGATGAATTACATGAGTGCAGATTATGTGCTTTGGTAATTCTAACACATCAATTTAAAAAGGCCAATGAAATAGTTAAATATGAGATACTTAACTACTACTTAGCAAATACAATTCATATAAATAACTGGGATCTGGTTGATGTTTCGTCATATAAGATAGTGGGCGAATGGCTCAAAAACAGAGAAGATAGGTCTCTATTATATCAACTTGCAGAAAGCGAACTGCTCTGGGATCAACGTATAGCAGTAATTTCAACATTAACATTTATACGAAATAACGATTTTAATGATACATTAGAATTATCAGAGATGTTTCTCACACACCAACATGATCTTATGCATAAAGCTTGTGGATGGATGTTGCGAGAAGTCGGGAAAAGAGATGAGGCTGTATTGTTACACTTTCTTAATAAACATGCAGCTATTATGCCACGTACAATGCTCAGATACTCGATTGAGAAATTTCCTGATGAGTTGAGAAAATATTATTTAAGCTACAGACAGATAGGAAAACAGGTAGAGGGGACAAGAATACAAAATGAACAAGTTTTCAGAACAAAATAATATACTAAACACTTTAAATAGCTATAAACTGGAAAATGGCTTGCGAATAATTCACAGACAGTTTCCATCGGAGATATCTTATTGTGGACTGGTTATAAATACAGGAACTCGTGACGAGTATCCATCAGAATATGGTATGGCTCATTTTGTGGAACATATGTTGTTTAAAGGTACAAAAAACCGCAGAGCACATCATATAATGAATAGGATGGAGAATGTAGGAGGTGACCTGAATGCATATACTACAAAGGAAGAGACCTTTATATATGCTACTTTCCTGCAGGAACATTTTCCACGTGCAATGGAGCTGCTAAGTGATATAATTTTCAATTCTGAGTTTTCCGAAAACCAGATAAGTAAAGAGCGTGAGGTTATACTGGATGAGATTAACTCATATGATGATTCTCCTGCCGAATTGATATTTGATGACTTTGAAAATCTTATGTTTGAAGGTCATGAAATTGGTCACTATATATTAGGTTATCAAGAAACTCTTAACAGTTTCAAATCAGACAATATCCTCAATTTTGTGAACCGTCAGTATAAGATGGAGAATATGGTTCTTTTTTCTTTTGGAAAAACTCCTTTTGAAAAGGTAATTAAGCAGGCTGAAAAACACTTTGCATTTAAAAAGAATGTTTTTGGTGCTTTGAATACTGAAGTAAAAAAACGACTGTCTCCCGGTTATTTAAAACCAATTTCAAGGGTAATTCAAAAGAATACTACACAGTCGCACGTTGTTTTGGGCTGGAAAACAATGAACATGTATAATCCTGATAAGTATGTACTCTATCTGCTTAACAGCGTTCTTGGAGGAGGGAGCATGAATAGCCGGCTAAACAGCTCCTTAAGGGAAAAA
The DNA here is from genome assembly GCF_028696275.1 of Lascolabacillus sp. Classification (NCBI taxonomy): domain Bacteria; kingdom Pseudomonadati; phylum Bacteroidota; class Bacteroidia; order Bacteroidales; family Porphyromonadaceae; genus Lascolabacillus; species Lascolabacillus sp. The sequence goes on along the minus strand of NZ_JAQVHI010000002.1, from coordinate 117,027 downwards.
CATGGACTGGTTTACAATGTTGAATCAAATCATACATTATATACCGACACAGGCTTTTTGTCTATATATTATGCATGTGATCCTAAAAACAGGGAAAAGTGCCGAAAGTTAATTAATAAAGAGATAAAGAGATTAATGACCAAAGAACTTACACCGATGCAACTAACCGTGGCTAAACGTCAGCTGATGGGACAGATGGGAATATCAGCTGAGAATAATGAAAGCAACTCACTTGTTATGGCTAAGAGTTTTCTGCATTTCAACCAATCGTCTTCTCTGGATATTATTTTCTCAAAAATAAACAATGTAACATCAGCACAGATTTTAGAAATGGCTAATGAAATTTTCAATACCGGAGAATTCGAACTTGTCTATATTTAATGGTCTGTTTTACAGTAAACTGTTAAAATAGCATCAACTTATACATTTTCTCTATATACTTTTTGTTGAGTCTAAATCTCTCTATTAATGAACAAATAACCTACAGGAGGTGTTTTATAACAGTATTTGAAGATATATCTTCGAACAAACAAACTTAACTAATAATTTTAATTATGAAAAAAATCAAATTAATGCTGGTACTAGCATTGTTTGCAATGGTAACAGCTGTAAGTGCTCAGGTGAGTTTAGGTGTTAAAGGTGGAATTAATATGTCCAACTTATATGGAGATGAACTGGATAATGAAAATGTGAAAATTGGGTTTAATGTTGGCTTATTAGCTGACATCGACTTCTCTTTCAATTCGGCAATTCAAACTGGTTTGTTTTTTACTACAAAAGGGTATAAGTATGATTCAGGAAATTTAGACTATACAGAAAACCTTATGTATATACAGCTGCCTGTTCATTATGCATATAAAATTGATGTTACTCCCGGAACAAGAGTTGTGTTTCATGCAGGACCTTATGCTGCATATGGAGTTGGTGGAAGTAGAAAACTGGATGCAGGAGAATTAGGTTCATTGGAAGTAGATAAAATATTTGGTGATGGAATGTTACAATACAAACCTTTTGATGCAGGACTTGGCCTTGGTGTTGGAGCTGAATTCGGACCAATTCTAGTAGACTTAGGATGGGATATGGGATTGGTAAATATTTCGAATACCAGTAATGGAAACGTGAAAAATCAAAACGCCTACCTATCTGTTGGATACAAATTCTAATTTATAAGATATTTTAGAGAGCCTGCATAAATAATTATGCAGGTTTTTTTGTGCTTGTAAGTTTACTTATAATGTAAACTTGACTTTTATTTAGTTCTTTACTGACTCTTATCTGCTTCTTATATTCCTTATATAAGTTAGGTTTATGTAAGAGTAAAACAAGAATGTTGAGAAGTCTTTTTATGGTAAATACCTTATTAATATTTAATTGTTATATTTGCAACAATTAATATAGTAGTTTAATATAGATTCTAAACTCTACTTTGTATGAAAAATATATCTATTACCTTATTCTTTTCAATTATAACAACAGTTTTATTTTCTCAAAACAGCTGGATCCGTGTTAATCAGATTGGATATCTCGAAAACGACATTAAAGTTGCAGTCTTCATCAGCAAATCAGATGTCACCCAAAAATCATTTGAACTTGTTGATTACAGCACAAATGAGATTGTATACAAAGGAACAAAAGTTAGAAATACTGGTAAAACCTGGGGTTTCGATTCTTCGGCCAGACTCGATTTTACGGAATTTACTAAACCGGGTAAGTATTTTGTCAGAATTAATAATATCCAATCTGTTCCATTCCGAATTGGTGATGATATATATGCTGATGCATCAGAGATTCCTCTGAAATATATGCGTCAGCAAAGATGTGGTTACAATCCATTTTTAAAAGACTCCTGTCATGTTCATGATGGTATTACAGTTGGTGACCCTAAAGGTGAAAGGAATGGTTTATATTACAATACCATAGGTGGATGGCATGATGCATCAGATTACCTGCAATATGTAGCAACAACAGCTAATGCTGTTTACCAGATGCTTTTTGCCTACTCCAAATATCCTGACACATTTGGTGACTATTACGATGCAAATGGTGATGAGGGGGCCAATGGAATTCCAGATATTCTGGATGAGGCAAAGTGGGGATTAGACTGGCTGGTGAAGATGAATCCAGATTCTGATACTTACTTCAATCAGCTTGCTGACGACAGGGATCATATTGGTTTTACAATACCAAGTGAGCAGATGGCCGATTATGGTTGGGGTCCCGGAAAGGAGAGAGCTATCTACTTTGTTAGTCCTGAGCCACAGGGATTGTTTAATTATAAAAACAGGAGTACAGGTATGGCTTCAACATTAGGGAAGTACTCCTCCTCATTTTCTTTAGGTGCAGAGATTCTGGCTGAATATTATCCGGAATTCTCAGAACTGCTGAAACAGAAATCCCTTGATGCGTATAACAATGGTGCTGCTAATCCTGGGGTAAGTCAGACTGCTCCCGGTGGTGCTCCCTATTTTTATGAAGAGGACAACTGGGTTGATGATATGGAGCTTGCTGCATCAGAACTTTTCAAAGCTACGGGAGAAAATAAATATCTTACCGATGCAATAAATTATGGTCGCAAGGAACCTGTAACACCATGGATGGGCGCTGATTCTGCCCGTCACTATCAATGGTATCCTTTTATTAATATGGGTCACTATCAGATTGCGGCTCAAGACACAGATAAGAAAGCCAGCAGTGAATTTATCCGCAATATGAAGAGTGGTATACAGCGTGTTATGGACAGAGCCGAAGGAAATGCTTTTATGAATGGCATTCCTTTTATATGGTGCTCAAATAACCTGACTCTTGCTTTCATTACTCAGTGCAGGTTGTATAACGAACTAACAGGTGATGATACATATCTTGAAATTGAAACTGCTATGCGTGACTGGCTGCTAGGATGCAATCCATGGGGTACATCGATGATTGTTGGATATCCTGAAAATGGGGATTATCCTGTAGATACTCATTCAGCATTCACAAAACTTAAAGGTTATCCTATAACTGGGGGTATTGTTGACGGACCAATTTACAGTTCTATTTTTGGTAGTCTGAAAGGTATTTATCTTGCAAATGATGATCAATATGCCGAGTTTCAGTCAGACCATGTTGTATATCACGATGATTTTGCTGATTATTCGACCAACGAACCCACTATGGATGGTACAGCATGTATGACCTATTATTTTGGCTATCTGGCATCGCATGCAAAAAAAAAAGATTAGTTGAAAACGTTAGTCCTTGTAATGCAGTAACCTTAGTTGAGGGCGGAATAATCCGAGGTAATAGAAATATAAAAAACCTTTCACTCGTTTTTACAGGACATGAATTTGCTGATGGTGCAGAAACAATAATGACTGTTTTAAAGAGACATGACATTAAAGGCACTTTCTTTCTTACTGGTGAATTTTATAGGTTGTATCCAGAAATCTCCCGAAAACTTCAGAAGTTTGGACACTATATGGCACCTCACTCAGACAAACATCTGCTTTATGCCGATTGGACAAAGCGTGATTCAACATTAGTAACACGTGAAGAGTTTGAGAGTGATTTGAAAGATAACTATTTAGCAATGCAGAGCATTGGGTTGTCGATTGAGTCGCCTAGATATTTTATGCCTCCTTATGAATGGTATAACAAAGAAATAAGTGAATGGGCTGGAAAAATGGGAGTAGTGGTAGTTAATTTTACTCCCGGTACAACATCTAATGCTGATTATACCACACCTGATATGAATAACTATATGTCATCTGAAACAATCTATAATAATATTTTGAAATATGAAGAAAAGGATGAAAATGGGCTTAGTGGTTTTATACTTTTGATTCATATTGGTACAGATCCGAAGAGAATGGATAAACTATATGATCGTATGGATGATCTGATAATCGAAATTAAAAAGAGAGGTTATGATTTTGTCAGAATTGATGATCTGCTTGGGAAGACCGACTCAAATAAATAAAATTGAATATAATTGTTTTATTATCATGTAAATAGCTGATATTTAAAGTTGTCTAAAATCAATTCAAAATTTGAAAATATGTTGAGAATATTATATACAACATTTATATTTTCCATAAGCTGTCTGGTTTACTCTCAGCAGAATGTGCAAAATGTAGTAAATAATCCATTATTGAGACATGCATCAGTAGGAATCTCTGTAGTTGATATTACAACAGGTAAAAGCATAGTTTCTCATAATGCAGAGAAATCACTAACTCCTGCTTCGGTATTAAAACTGGTTACAACAGCTACTGCATTAGAGACACTGGGTGATAACTACAGATATAGTACAGAAGTAGCTCTTGATGTTGATGATCCTTCACGAATTTTGGTAATTGGGTCCGGTGACCCTACATTAGGTAGTGAGGTATTTAGTGAAAATCGTTATGGTTTCTTTATAAATAGCGTACAGTTGTTGAGTAAAACTCTTTCGAAAAATCAAAACTATTCACTGTATATCGTAGATGATCTGTTTGGTTATGAGGGTGTTTCACCTGAATGGACATGGATTGATATTGGTAATTATTATGCATCCGGCACATATGGAATAAGTATATTTGACAATAGTTACCGCCTGTTTTTTAATACAGTTGATAAAAATAGTTGTCCGGTTATCTTGAGAACAGAACCTGTAATTAAAAGACTAACTTTTAATAATGAACTTAAACTTAACAATACTGGTCGCGACAACGGATATATTTATGGTGCCCCTTTCTCATACGAAAGAACTTTAAGAGGAGATATTCCTGCCGGTAGAACATCATTTAGCATAAAAGGCGATATCCCGGATCCGGGGATGCTTTTAGGAGAGACCTTAGCTGATTATCTAAATAAGGCAGGTTATAAAGTCAACAATGTTGAAACGGCAAGGGAGGATTATTTAAAAAGACTCTGTTCACCAAAGAAAACGTACTCCTATTATAGAGTAGGGCAGTCGATATTTACCCAATTATCCCATCCCTTGTATGAAATTGTAAGAGAGGTTAATGTTGAGAGCAACAACCACTATGCTGAACATCTTATAAGAACAATTGGAAGAAACGATGTTAAAGATATTAATGAGAATGCATTGGATGCAGGCATTAAAGTTACAGCTGAATACTGGAAAAGTAAAGGAGTAGAAATCTCATCTTTATTAATGCACGATGGCAGCGGTCTTGCACCACAAAATTTTGTAAGTCCAAAATTCCTTACGGATATTCTTACATATATGCATAATGACAGCAGGTACAGTGAAGCATTTATCAGTTCATTGCCAAAAGCGGGTCAGGAGGGAACATTACGTAACTTTATGCGTAATACAAAGTACAGTGGAAAAATAATTGCAAAGAGTGGCAGCATTGGTGGAGTACAGTGTTATGCCGGTTATTTAATTGATGGCAATAAAAAGTATGTTTTTGCGGTAATGGTAAACAAGTTTAATACAACTAATACACAAGTCAGAGGAATAATTGAGCAATTCTTATTGAGTTTATAGATCTTTATTCAATAGTTTTGAGTACTGAGTAACTGATCACAATAAAAAAGGAAACTCTTTTTGGAGTTTCCTTTTTTGTTTGAGTTATTCAACTATTTCAACCAGTTCAATTTCGAATACAAGAGTCGTATATCCTGGGATATTTCCTTTACCGGTCACACCATAAGCAAGTCTCCAGGGCATCCATACTTCCCATTTATCACCTACTTTCATATGTTGTAATGCAGTTGAGAAACCATCAACAACCCCGTTCACACTGAAACTTCTGGGAACATCATTCTTTGAAGTAGTATCGAATACAACTTTGTTGATGATTACATTGCCTTTGTCATCATTGTATTTGTCAGGTTTTGTCCAATCAGATTTATACCAACCAGTGTAACGTACTTTTACTACATCTGTAAATATGGGTGAGACCTCACCTTCACCAGACTCAATCACCTTATACATTATAAATCCAATACCTGAAGTGGAGTTAATCTTAGAGTATTCAGAGTTAGAAGATATTTTAGAGAACTGAGCTTCGTTATCGAGTTTCCACTTTTCATCAAATGTTTCTTCTTCATTGCATGAAGAAAACAAAATGAATGCAAAAAGGCTGAGGAGTAATGATAGTTTTAGTTTCATTGTTGTGGTTTTATAATCTTTATACTGAAAGTTTTTTCAATAGATTTTTCAAATCAGTCTTTTGTGCAATAATGTTTTGAAGAGAGTCGATAGCAACCCTTTCCTGCTCCATTGAGTCGCGGTAACGCACAGTAACAGTGTTATCCTCCAGTGTCTGATGGTCGATAGTTGCACAGAATGGTGTGCCTATTGCATCATGACGGCGGTAACGTTTACCAATACTGTCTTTTTCGTCGTACTGACAAGAGAAACTGAATTTAAGATCATCCATAATTTCACGAGCTTTCTCAGGCAGTCCATCCTTTCTTACTAATGGCAAAATTGCCAGCTTCACAGGAGCTAACTCAGCAGGAAATTTCATCATTACACGAGTTTCACCATTTTCAAGTGTCTCTTCGCAATATGAACCTGCTAGAATAGAAAGGAACATACGGTCGACACCGATTGATGTTTCAACCACATATGGAGTGTATGATTTATTAAGTTCAGGATCGAAGTATTGCATTTTTTTGCCTGAGAATTTCTCATGTTGACTAAGGTCGAAGTCTGTACGTGAGTGAATTCCTTCTACTTCTTTGAAGCCAAACGGCATTTCGAACTCAATATCTGTAGCCGCATTGGCGTAGTGTGCAAGCTTATCATGATCATGAAAGCGATATTTATCAGCACCAAATCCAAGTGCCTGATGCCATTCCATTCTTAATTTCTTCCAATGTTCGAACCATTTTAATTCTTCTCCCGGAACAACAAAGAACTGCATCTCCATCTGTTCGAATTCACGCATACGGAAGATGAACTGACGTGCTACTATCTCGTTGCGGAAGGCTTTTCCAATCTGTGCAATACCAAATGGAACCTTCATACGACCTGTTTTCTGAACGTTAAGGAAGTTAACAAAGATACCCTGGGCAGATTCGGGTCGAAGGTAAACCTTCATTGCACCATCAGAGGTTGCTCCCATTTCTGTAGAAAACATCAAATTGAACTGTCTTACCTCTGTCCAGTTTCTTGTACCGCTTATAGGGCAAGCTATCTCACAATCCAGGATAATCTGACGCAAATCCTCGAGATTGTTATCATTAAGAGCTTTTGCAAAGCGAGAATGAACCTCATCACGTTTCTGACGATTTTCCAGAACACGAGGATTGGTCTCCCTGAACATCTGCTCGTCGAAAGAGTCTCCGAAACGTTTTGCAGCTTTCTGAACCTCTTTTTCAATCTTATCATCCAGTTTAGCCAGGTGATCTTCAATCAATACATCGGCACGGTAACGCTTTTTACTGTCTTTGTTGTCGATCAGCGGGTCATTAAAAGCGTCCACATGTCCTGAAGCTTTCCATATTGTTGGATGCATAAAAATTGCAGAGTCTATACCAACAACATTCTCATGCAGCAGAACCATACTGTCCCACCAATATTTTTTTAAGTTGTTTTTTAATTCAACGCCATTCTGACCATAGTCATATACCGCGCTTAATCCATCATAAATTTCACTTGAAGGGAAAACAAACCCATACTCTTTACTGTGTGATATTATTTTCTTAAATACCTCTTCCTGTAGTGCCATGTGTAATAATTATCTGATTCAACATACAAAGTAAAGGGTTTTTTTCGATATTTTGACAATCATTCTTCTTAAAGATAAATAATTGACTCCCTTTCAGGTTATGTCTTAGCGGAAAAATCAGTACTTTTGTAGCTATATATGACTATCGGTCTTCTAATCTCAGAATAACAGTGTTTATATGTCTGGCGGAATGAAAAATTTGGCTAAGGAAACCATTTTCTATGGTGTTGGAAGTGTACTGCCTAAACTCCTTAGCTGGCTGCTTTCTCTTTATTGGGCATTCGTGTTGCCAAGAATTTCCGATATTGGAGTATTAACTAACTTCTATGCATGGGTGGCTCTGCTGCAGGTGACTCTTACATATGGGATGGAAACCGGCTACTTCAGGTTTGCCAATAAAGAGAAGGACCCAGAAAAGGTTTTTTCAACAACTTTTATCAGCATATTATCTACTACACTGATATTCTTTGTTATATCTCTGTTTTTCTTAGAACCTGCAGCGTTTGTATTAGGAGGTACAGAAATGAAACCTCATTGGCTGCTCTTACTGATTACCATTCTTTGTATAGATGTTATAGGGACCATTCCTTTTGCCAAATTAAGATTTAAGAAAAGACCTATTCGTTTTGCTACGATCAAGATATTAAATGTTGTCTTGACTATACTTTTCAACCTTTTCTTTTTTCTTGCTTGTCCATGGCTTCAATCAAAATTTCCGGGTGCATTCTCATGGTTTGACATAAATAATGGGGTAGACTATATACTTATTTCGAACCTGTCAGCATCTGTAATACAGTTTTTAATGGTTTCACCTGAGCTGAGAATTAAGTTCATTTTTGATAAGCAGTTATTACAACAGATGCTTAAGTACTCTTTTCCGATACTTATTTTGGGAATTGCAGGAATACTGAATCAGACCGTAGATAAGATTGTTTTTCCATGGTTTTATCCGAATAATGATTTTGCATTTACCGAACTGGGGATATATGGACAGAATTTTAAGATTGCAGTTATCATGGTGATGTTTACTCAGGCATTTCGCTATGCTTTTGAACCATTTATTTTTGCGAGAAACAGGGGGAGCTATGATGATAAGCAGTCGTTTAGCGACGCCACAAAGTATTTTATTATATTCGGTTTACTAATATTTTTAGTTACAATTGGCTTTATTGACATTATTAAATTTCTACTTCCAATAAAGTATCATGTTGGATTAAAGGTGGTTCCTATTGTACTTATGGGGGAACTGTTTTTTGGTATTTATTTTAATTTGTCGTTGTGGTATAAGTTGACAGATCAAACTAAATGGGGTGCGTATATCTCTATATTCGGCTTTATCTTAACCATTGCAATAAATATTATATTTATACCAGCTTACAGTTATATGGCTTGTGCATGGGCATCCTTTTTTGCCAACTTTATAATGATGGTGATCTCATATTTTATGGGTCAGAAAAACTATCCTATACCATATAACTTGAAATCGGCCGGATTTTTCTTTATGTTGTCAATGTTATTATTTGCAGGGATTACCGTTTCCTACGCTTGTGTTGACAATCTTTGGGTCAGACTCTCTATTAGTACAGCTTTAATATTATTATATCTGCTTGTGGTAATAAAAAAAGAGCTGCCATTGACAGAATGGCCGGTGATTGGGAACTACTTAAAAAAGAATAATCCAACTGATATTTAATCAAGTGGTTGATATAAAATAATATAGTATTAAAATTTACAATATAATTAATGAATTAGGAATCAATTATGAGAAAACTTTTTTTATCGATATCGATATTTTGTTTGACTTTGGCCGCTAATGCCGATGAAGGAATGTGGCTTCTGAAGGAGTTGAATAGTCAGAGTGTTGCCAGAATGCAGGAGATGGGATTTACATTACCTGTAGATCAGCTCTATCACAATACCAATCCTTCTTTAAAGGATGCAGTTGTTATATTTGGCGGAGGATGTACAGGTGTTGCTGTATCGGAGCAAGGACTTATATTCACAAATCACCATTGCGGGTTTGGCTCAATTCAGCGTTTGAGTTCAGTTGAGCATGATTATCTCAAAGATGGATTTGTTGCTGCTAATCAGGATGATGAGCTGTATGCCGACAGACTTACTGTATCTTTTTTAAGATCAATGGAGGAGGTGACTGACAAAATAATACCATATCTTCCATCGGTTTTGAGTGAAATTCAGCGTGAACTAACTATTGACTCTTTGTCTAACGAATTGATTAAAGAGTATGAAAATGATCCTTTCACAAGTGCACGTTTTGTACCTTTCTATTCAGGGAACAGATTTTATGTTGTACTATATGATGTGTTCAGAGATGTAAGATTGGTAGCAACTCCTCCACAGTCGGTTGGCAAGTTTGGAGGAGATACCGACAACTGGATGTGGCCTCGTCATACAGGTGACTTTTCAGTGTTCAGGGTTTATTCTGATGAGAATAATAAACCGGCAAATTATAGTGATACAAATAAACCATATAAACCCAAATATGTAGTACCTGTATCACTAAATGGAGTGAAGGAGGGTGATTTTTCTATGACAGTTGGTTACCCTGGCAGCACTCAGCGTTATATGTCCTCCTGGGGTATTCAGCAGCGTGTGGAATCGGAAAATAAACCACGTGTAGAGGTTAGGGGAGTGAAGCAGGATATCTGGTGGGAAGCAATGACTCAAAACGATACTATAAGAATTAAGTATGCTAACAAATATGCAGGCAGCTCAAACTACTGGAAGAATTCTATGGGTATGAATGAGGCAATAGCCAACCTTGGAGTGATAGAGAAGAAAAAATTACTGGAGAACAGATTACAGGAATGGATAAATAGTAATCCTGTGAATAAAGAGAAATACGGAAATACACTTGATATATTAAATGAAGCGTATTCAAATTCTGGTGATTTAGCTAAATATACTACTTACTACCTTGAAACATTCAATAATGGAATTGAATTGATCAGATTTGCCAATACTATTTTGCAATTTGACGCAGAAGGTACAGAACAGGATAAACAGGATTTTATTAACGAGAGATTGGTAGAGTCATATAAAAATTATGAACCAAAACTAGATAGAAAAGTTTTACCGGCATTGATGAAGCTTTATGCTGACAGAGTTCCGAAAGAATATCAGCCTGATATTTATCAAAAGATTGATTCTCTTTTTGAAGGTGATTATGAGAGATATGCCGACTGGCTGTTTGATAACACTCAGTTTACTTCTTTGGAAGAGCTACTGGTTTTATTGCAGACTGCAGACACACAGGTGTTGAGTAAAGATCCTGCGATGGAGCTCGCACTATCTGCTGCAGATATGGGTTATGAATTATCAAGTAAGATGATCTCTTTTTATGAGAATGTACTGAGAGGTGAGCGTGAATTTATGGCAGCATTAATTGAAATGGATTCTGACAAAGCATTTTATCCGGATGCTAATTTTACACAGCGTTTGAGTTACGGCTCTGTTGCGGGCTATCAGCCTCGTGATGCTGTTTGGTATAATTATTACTCAACCACACAGGGTATATTGGAAAAACAGAAACCAGGAGACCCTGAGTTTAATGTTCAGGATTATATTCTTAAAGCTATCCTTTCTGGGGATTTTGGCAGATACTCAGATGAAAATGGTGAATTGAGAGTAAACTTCTTGTCTACAAATGATATTACCGGTGGAAATTCTGGAAGCCCTGTTATTAATGGAAAAGGAGAACTCATTGGTCTGGCTTTTGATGGAAACTGGGAGTCTCTTAGTGGAGATATATTATTCGAGCCTGAAATGCAACGTATGATCAGTGTTGATATATTATATGTTTTATATATGCTGGATAAAGTTATGGAAGCACCACATATAGTTAATGAATTGAATCTGGTAGATTAATAGATCGCATTGAATCAATAAAATAACAGAAAACCCCTCATTTGCAAGTTAATGCTTTTGAGGGGTTTTTAAATTAATGTTTAATATAAAATATCAATGACTAAAAAAGATATTCATCCCTATTGAACTTTTCATACCTCGGGGGAGATGGTACATAATTTTCATCATCCCACAGAGAACTTGTTATCATAAGGTCTGCACTAAACCTGTTACATGCGATAGGTACATTATGCACCCTACACTGTCTGAGCAGCATCATAATGTCTGCTTCATGAGGTTGTGCGTTGAGATCATCTATAAGAAATACTGCAAGGTCAATTTCTTTTCGAACAACTTTAGCTGCTATTTCGGCATCACCTCCCATAGGACCAGAATTCATTATTGTGAACTCAGGGTTAACACCCTCATTTTTTAACGCGTCTCTTACCAGTGTTCCTGTTGTTCCAGTACAAACAAGATGGTGATTAGACAGGAAATCAGAGTTATATATAACCCAGTCTACCATATCTGCTTTTCGATGATCATGTGCTACCAGTGCAATTGTAAGTTTTCGTTTCATATACCTAATTCTTCACGTATTTCATTTATTTTTTCATCTGCTTTTCTTTCAGCCTGTTCTAATTCTTCTCTTGTTTTAGCGTAGCCTTTTACTTCAATATAAAATTTTATTTTTGGTTCAGTTCCTGAAGGACGAATAGACATTTTTGTATTGTCTTCAGTGAAGTACTGTATTACATTAGAAGTTGTAGGCATTTCGAGAGCTATCTGTTCATCGCGTACAAAATCTACCGCTTCAAGTTTTCCAAAATCCTTTATTAGTGTAACAGGAGATCCTCCAAGAGAGGTGAGTGGGTTTGCTCTGAAGTTTTTCATCATAGCTTCAATTTCTTCAGCACCCTCTTTTCCCTTCTTAACGAGAGATATTCCTACCTCTTTTGAATAACCATATTCAAGATAAATATCCTGAAGCAGTTCATATACAGATTTTCCGTTATCTCTTGCCCATGCTGCTATCTCTGCAAATAGTGTACAGGCGGATACAGCATCCTTGTCTCTGACAAAATCACCTGCAAGAAAACCGTAACTCTCTTCACCTCCACCGATATATTTCTTTATTCCTTCGTTTTTGCGGATTATATCAGCTATCCATTTGAAACCAGTGTAACTGTCATAAATCTCAATACCTTTGCTTTGGGCAATTACTTTGGCAAGTTCAGTAGATACAATAGTTTTTACAATAAACTCTTTACCTGTGAGAAGTCCCAGCTCTTCACGCCGGGTCATCAGATAGTAAAGACATAATAGAAGTGTCTGATTACCATTAACAAGAATAAATTCACCCTTATCATCACGTATTGCAGTTCCTATGCGATCACTATCAGGGTCGGTGGCCATAACCAGGTCGGCATCAGTCTCCCTTGCTTTTTTTATTGCAAGGTCAAGAGCAGCAGGCTCTTCCGGGTTAGGAGAAACTACAGTGGGGAAATCACCACTTATGACATCCTGTTCGGGTACATGAATTATATTTGTAAAACCAACCGCTTTCAGTGCATCTGGAACTAATGTACCACCTGTACCATGAATAGGTGTATATACAATTTTAATATCGCTGTTTCTTTGAATTGATTCCGGTGATAGTACAAGTTTCTTTACCTCTTCAATGAACGCGTTGTCCATATCCTTACCAATAATTTCGATGAGTTTCTTATCACCTTTGAATTTTATCTCACTATTGGATTTAATGCGATTTACTTCAGCAATGATGTTTCTGTCATGAGGAGCCAATACTTGTGCACCATCATTCCAGTAAGCTTTATAACCATTATATTCTTTAGGGTTATGAGAGGCGGTTACCATTATTCCGCTCTGGCATCCCAGTTTACGGATTGCATAAGAGATTAAAGGAGTGGGGCGCAGGTTTTCAAACAGATAAACCTTTATGCCATTTGCGCTGAAGATATCTGCTGCTACTTCGGCAAATTTGCGACTATTATTGCGGCAGTCATGTCCAATTACAACTTTAATTTGATCATGGTTTGCAAACTCTTTTTTAAGATAGTTTGAAAGTCCCTGTGTTGCAGTACCGACAGTGTAAATATTCATTCTGTTGCTACCGGCACCCATAATACCTCGTAGTCCACCAGTTCCAAACTCCAGATCTTTATAAAATGCATCGATAAGAGGGCTCTTGTCTTCATTGTCAAGCAATTGCTGAATTTCCTTTTTTGTATCAGCATCATAATCACCCTCCAGCCATGAATTAGCTTTATCCGTTACTAGTGATATTAAAGTCTCATTTTTCATATAAAAAATGTATTATGTTTATCTTTTTATTCTACAGGTTGAACTTTGTATTTATCACCTGTTTGATCGATTATTTTTTGGTAGTATTCGTTAGAGTAGCCTGGACGTAAAGGATTAGCAGGTTGGCCATATGGATTTCGTTTAAATTTACCATTTTCCTCCTGTTTAATTACGCCATCAATATATTTAACCATTAGAAATTCACCAAGTTTTTTCCATTCTGCTACACCTTCAGTTACGAGATTATTGGTGTAACTGGTGAGGTATTTTACAGCATCCTGATTTGATTGTTCAAGTACACTTAATGCTTTTTCTTCAATTTGAGGTTGTGAAGCATGGAAACTATTTTCTAAAGCTGATTGCACCTTTTTCATATCTTCGCTCATATCACTATATCGGGTATAGACTAAGTTTGAAACCCAGTTGTGAATCCAGAAAGCGGATGTCCATGAGAAGGTAAGCAAATCACCATTACCAATCTTCATTTCATGAGGTACTTCGTTGTGACCGCAATAAAATGGGTAATATACAGTTTGAGCCGCATCATCTATACCAAACCAAAGTATACCACCAATTTCATTAGGCAACCATGAACGCATTTGAGCTACAAATGAAAATGCAGTCTGCTGTGTAGCAATTGGTCTTTCATTACAATATTCAACAGAGTCTACCTGATATGTAAGTGGAGACCATCGATAGGGTGAGTTGAAAGGTCCCGCACCAACGTCAAAGCGCCAGTCTAATTCAGTTCCTTCATAATGATCGCGCATCAGATTCTGAATGTCTTGTACACTTAGTTTTCTATCAGGTTTTATATATAAAGGCATTGGATCTGTAGTTAATCCCTGTGCATAGGTAACATATTTACCCATATCTTTATTGACATTGTTGAAGAACGACCAAACTCGTGCCTCGCAAAATCTTAATGCTCCGAAATCAAGTGGTGCATACGCTTTTGCAAAACTGAACTCGCTGTCTTTTCCTGTAAAATACCCTTTTTCGCGTGCAAAAGTAATTACATCAGGCGAATAGATACAATTTTCAGGGTCATTCAATGGAAATTGCTGGATTCGTGCCTGATTAGCATGAGCAGTTACACAATCATCGGGAATTCTGACTGCAACCCATACTGCACCTTTGTTTCCCGGACCTTTTCCAATCATCTCCATAACCCATATTTCATTTGGGTCTGCAATAGAAAAAGACTCTCCTGAACTATAATATCCATATTCGCTTACAAGGCTGGTCATAATCTTTATTGCTTCTCTGGCATTTTTTGCACGCTGAAGCGTAATGTAAATCAGACTGCCATAGTCTATGATTCCGGTTGAATCAGTAAGTTCACTTCTTCCTCCAAAAGTAGTTTCACCTATTGCCAGCTGATGTTCATTCATGTTACCAATAACATTGTATGTTTTCAGAACCTGAGGAATTTCACCTAAATACTTACCGCTATCCCATTCATAAACTTTTAGCATTTCACCAGGTTTATACTCTTTTGCAGGCCAGTGATATAACTCTCCATAGAGCCCATATGAGTCGGCCGCATAGGATATAATTGTTGAACCATCTGTGGATGCTTTCTTTCCTACCAATAAATTAGTACATGGAAATGTTAAGGTTGTGGTAAACAAAACCAGAAGAATAATCAAAGAAACTTTTCTCATGCTGAATTTAAATATATATTAAACTTGTTTTGTAGCTAAAATTATTAACTAGCCTGTAAAGATACTTTTTATTGTGCAAACAGCCTAAACTGCACAAGTGATATTTTAGATAATTATCACACATTGATTAGCAAAAGTAGAAAAAAAAATCTATTTTTGTTTTATAAATCAAACCTTCAGTGAACAAGTCTGAATGAAAGATAATATTAAAAAATTTGGGACTAAAAGAGTGGCAGGATTAACTGTAACTCAAATTATCATTCTTTTGGTACTTATTCTTATGCTCTTCTTTTTTAGTGATAGTAATATACTAAAAAGATTAAGGAATGAATCTCAAATAAAAGACCTGGAAGCACAGATTGAATTTTATCAGAACCAGTCAAAGTCAGACAAAGAGAAATTAGATGAATTACAATCAAACACAGATGACCTTGAAAAGTTTGCTCGTGAGAATTATTTCATGAAAAAAGAAAACGAAGAAATTTTTATTATTGATCATAAATAAAATAGTAGCTTTTGCATTTGATCATTGAAGATTTGAAAATATGAATCAGCTATAAATAATTATGAAAAGTATTTTATTTAAAATATCAGGGATATTAATCCTTTTATCTGCATTACTATTTATGTTTTACCCTTTAGCGGCTTCATGGGTTATGGCATTTTCTGTTGCACTGTTTTCAGTAATTACAGTTACCAGTCCTTACTCCGGCAAGAGCATAAGAGGAAAAAGACTTTATAACTTCCAGATATTATCATGCCTGTTAATGATTGCTGCTACCTATCTGATGTTTAAAAACAGGAATGAATGGGTATTAGTTATGGTGGCAGGCGGAATATTCTTGTTATATTCCTCCTATGTATTACCTAAAGAGCTCGAAAAAGAAAAAAAGGGGTAATTTACATATGTTTAATTAAAGATGAATAAAACAATACTTGTAATTGATGATAATTTAACCGTTTGCCTGATGTTGAAATCCTGGTTAGTTAAAAAAGGATTCAGTGTTGATACAGCTTCTCATGCCGAAGAAGCTAAAGAGAAGGTAAGGGAGTCCCCATATGACATGATCCTTAGTGATATAATGATGCCAGATACAGACGGGTTTGCATTTTTAAAGTGGGTTAAAAAATATGATCCGGATATTCTTGTTATCATGATGACAGGTTTTGCAGATATTGATTCAGCAGTTGAAGCAATGAAAAACGGTGCAGTGGATTACATATCAAAACCAATTGATCCGGAGAAATTATTCAATAAAATTGATGAAGCTTTTTTAAAGCTTGAAATTTCGAATCGAAATAATCCTGCTAAGAATGACTATATAACACCTCCAGATGAAGATTATAAACAACTATTCAGACAACTAAACAATACAGCAGAAAATAACACACACCTGTTAATATTAGGTGATAGAGGTACAGGGAAGTTTTCAGCAGTAAAATATATATACGAAAAAGGGATTAATGGATCTAAACCGCTTGTTTGTTTGGATGCGAATGATATTGTTAGCAAAAAGAGTAATAAAAGTCAGATAAAAGAGGGAGAATTAAAACTGAAGGAGAAGTTTGAAAATGCAAAGGGTGGTCTCTTTTATGTACGAGAAATAGATCAGCTGAATAATTTTTTGCAGGATGATTTATTAAAAATAATTACAAGACAGAGCAGAGATGAAGAGTTTACTCAGGTTATTTTGAGTTCTGAGAAAAAGCCTGAAGATCTGCAAAAGATACTTATACCTAAACTATACAATCTCATAATAGAGGATTGTGTGATATTACCTTCACTTAAAGGAAGAGCGCAACAGATTATCTTTTTTGCTACACATTTCCTCAGATTTGCAAATTTTACATTAAACAAAGAAATCACAGAAATTGACCCTGTAATTCAGAAGCAACTTGTTGAGTATGATTGGCCCGGTAATATACAAGAGCTTAAAAATATTATTATAAAAGCAGCTTTGCTAACTGAAGAAAGCGTAATAAAAGCTGATTTAATAGATGACCTTTTTAATTATGAAAAATCGAAAGATGAAAGTCAGAAGCCAATTAAAGGAAGTATCCAAAGTCTGAGAAAGGAGTATTACGAGAAAGAGAAAATCTGTCAGGCACTTGAATTGGCAAAAGGAAATAAGACAATGGCTGCTTCTATTCTTAATATTGACAGAAAAACATTGTATAATAAAATAAAGCTATATAATGTAAAGGTATAATCCTTATGTAATGAAGAAAAAAGGGGCTTCAAATATTAAAGTGAGTGTTATATTAAGCTATCTTTTAGTTGTTTCTGTAATGATAACAGGTCTGATAGCTTTATATAATAATCTGGTGGATTTTTCTAATAAGAAAGTACGAAATGAAGATACCTCTGAATTGATTATAGTAGGTAATATTCTCTCTATGCTTTATGAGGTTGAAAGTGAGCAGGACTTGCTGACTTCTGAGGGAGCTGAACAGTATTATGCTAAATATGATTCTCTGATACCTGCTGTGAAAAAGAACCTTGAAAGATTAAAAGAGTACACTGATGATGAAATTAGAAAAAATAAACTTGACAGTATCAGTCTTTTAATGAAAATCAAAAGTGAGAATTTATTAGATATTTCTTCATTACTTGACTCTATTAGTAAATCTCCAAATATTATAAGAGAGACTGATAGTAGATATGTTCCAAAAGAATTAAACAGAGATATCTCAGATTATCTTGAAAAGATAAATATAAGTAATCCAAATATAGCAAGAAGTGATACAATTGTTATTACAGGTGAGCGAAAAAGTTTTATTAATCGTGTCCGCGATGTTTTTAATGCTAAACAGGACTCTACAATAGTAATTGAAAACAAAACCCTGGTACCTGATGTAGAGTTCCGACTTATTGTGGATACAATTATTAATAAAGTTATTTATTCAGAAAGACTTGATTTAAGAAGACAAAGAGAGATTCATACAGATTTGATCAGAAGACAGGAGGTAATGAGTCAAACCAACAGAATGCTCACCTCTCAAATAGATGAATTGTTAAAGAATATTGAACATGAAGAGATTAAAAAATCACTATTATTAATCAGTGAGAGGTCTCGAGCAATATCCAGGTCACAAAATACAATGTTTGTTGTTTCTTTGCTTTCTATAATTTTTGCAATAATTTTCGCAGTATTATTTTTAATTGATATCAATAAAAGTCATCGATATCGCATGCAATTGGAGCAATCCAATAAACGTATAACGGACTTGCTTAGCTACAGGGAGATGCTGATGCTTACAATATCCCACGACATTAAAGCTCCTACAGGTTCAATATTGGGTTATATCGATCTTATGATTGAGGAAAAGGATAATAAGAAGAGCAATTTTTATCTCCAGAATATTAAATTATCAGCCCAAAATGTTTTACAGCTTGTTTCAACATTACTCGACTTTCATAAGCTTGATAAAGGGGGCTGGCAATTACAGGAATCAGAATTTAGTTTATACTCTCTGATTGAGGAATCAACAAATAGCTTCAAGCCCTTGGCTGATAAAAAAGGTCTCGAGTTTAAAGTTGAAAATAAGATACCCGAAGGCATGCTATGTTTTGGTGATAATTACGTTTTATGGCATATTTTCAGTAATCTAATTTCAAATGCAGTGAAATACACCTCTCATGGTCAAATTACAATTCTTGCTAATACACATGAGACAGATTCAAAAACAGTTCTAAATTTTGCAGTTGCAGATACAGGAGAGGGAATTGACATTGAAGATCAGGAGGATATTTTCAACGAGTTCAAGCAATTCATAAAAAATAATAACAAAGGAGAACATGTTGAAGGTAGTGGCTTGGGGCTAGCTATTACAAAAGGATTCGTAAAGGTTGTCAACGGTGAGATTAGTTTTACTTCAACCAAAGGTGAGGGATCTGAATTTGTTGTTGAAATCCCTTTAAATGTTATTACAGATAGAGATAAAGACCGGAAAGGGTTTTCAAAATATGATGATTTGAAAGATGTGTCAATGCTTTATGTTGATGATGATCCTGTTCAATTGAAAATGATGTCAGAGATAGTCCAGAAGAAAGAAATTAATTGTACAACTGAATCAAATCCGGATAATGTATTAGGTATTATAGATAGTAATAATTTTGATATCATTCTCATAGATATTCAATTAGGAGATAAATCAGGCTTTGATTTGGTGAGAAGTGTCAATGAAAAGCTTAGAGATCAAAATGTCGAAATTCCTGTTTTGGCACTTTCTGCCAGATCTGATATTTCTATATCGATGATTCAAGCTGCCGGTTTTAAAGATTTCATAAGTAAACCTTTCAACTTTAATCAACTTTACGAAAAGATTTCAAAATATATAAACAGTTCTTTTATAAACTCTTCTGAGGATTATAATCTTAAGCTAAATGGTGTAAGTGCATTAATTGAGTTTGTAAAAGATGATATTGATGCATCAAGTGAAATACTAAAATCATTTATCAATGAAACCAAGGAAAGTGAGTTGATTCTGAAGAATGCAATAAAGGATAATGATTTTGTGAGTATCAGCAAAATTTCACATAAAATGCTGCCTCTGTTTCGCATGATAGGACATGAGAAGGTAGTCGGCATTATGGAACAGTTAGAGAGGAATAAACATGTAAGTAAGGAAGATATAAACTACTTAATGAATGCTATAGAATATAGTATTGAAGAGGGAGTTGAACTAAGCAGTCATTTAATTAATAAATGATATGAATCTAAAAAATGTCACAGATAAATACCGAAGATATTTACTTTTTGAGAAAGGATTATCTAAAAACACAATTGAAGCATATATCCGTGATTTAAATAAGTTGTTATTATTTATAGAAGAAGAAAAGTTATCTCTTATTTCAATAAAAACATCCGATCTGGAGGAGTTTCTAGCTGGATTATATGATAATAATCTTTCTCCAAGATCCATGTCAAGGGTTATTTCAGCACTAAAATCATTCTTTAGGTATTTTATGCTGGATAATTACAGAGAAGATAATCCAACAGATTTGCTTGATTCACCTAAAACTGGATTGAAATTGCCAGTTGTATTATCAATTGAAGAAATAGATTCGATTCTTTCTGTGATTGATGTTTCAACCTTGGAGGGTACACGCAACTATGCTATCATTGAAACACTTTACAGTTGCGGACTGAGAGTTTCTGAAATAACTAATCTGCGTTTTTCTGACTTATATTTTGATGAAGGATTTATAAGGGTAGTGGGGAAAGGTGATAAACAGCGACTTGTTCCTATATCTGAAACAGCAATTCAAGAGATAAATAATTGGTTGATATATAGAGGTCAGATCTATATAAAGAAGGGTTATGAAGATATTGTTTTTGTAAGTTCTCGAAGAGGTACTGCATTGTCACGTATAACTGTTTTTTATTTTATTAAACAGTATGCAGAGGCTGCAGGTATCAGGAAAGATGTTAGTCCTCATGTTTTTCGTCACTCCTTTGCAACTCATCTCTTAGAGAGAGGTGCGAATATAAGAGTAATTCAGGAAATGCTTGGACATGAGAAAATAGCAACAACAGAGATTTATACTCATATAGACAGAACTTTTTTAAGGCAGGAAATAATTGAACATCATCCAAGAAACAGAAGATAATAGATGAATAAATCAAAATAAAAAGGAGCATTTAAAGAGAGAAGTACAGAAAAAAAGAAATCCTTAAAACAGCCGGAGCTCCAAGAATATTTCATATATTTGCTAAAGAATTAAAAAAAACATACTGACATGAAATTTATAGCATCAAGCGCTACGATGTTGAATCATCTGCAGGCAATTAGTAGAGTCATTAATTCCAAAAGTACATTACCTATACTGGACTGCTTTAAGCTGGAGTTAAAGGGTAATAAGCTTACATTGACTGCTGCAGATAGTGAAACACGTCTGGAAACATGGATTGAAGTGAATAATGCAGAAGGAGAAGGTAGTCTTGCAATCAATGCTAAAAACCTTCTGGATCCTTTACGAGAGCTTCCTGATCAACCTTTAACATTTGATATAAATGATGAAACTCTGGAGGTCTTTATTTATTACCATAACGGAAAATATAATTTTGTAGGATTAAAAGGTGATGAATATCCTGAACCAAAACCTTTGAAAGAAGAGACTTCTATGAGTCTCACAATAGAAGCAGATATGCTAATGTCTGGAATTAACAGAACTGTTTTTGCAACTGCTGATGATGAACTCCGCCCTGTAATGAACGGAATTTACTTTGATATAACATCTGATAACCTCACATTTGTAGCATCAGATGGACATAAATTAGTTCGAGTTACAACCACCGAAGCAAAGGGTGAAGGTCGATCTTCTTTTATTCTACCTAAGAAACCTGCTAACCTATTAAAGGCTCTTTTACCAAAGGAAACAGGTACAGTGACAATAAACTTTGATGAAAATAATGCATATATCACAATGAGTGATTATAAAATGATTTGTCGTTTTGTAGAAGGAAGATATCCGAACTATAACTCAGTGATTCCTCAAAATAACAGCAATACTGTTACATTAGACAGATTAACTCTGCTTAATGCACTAAAGAGGGTGTCCGTATTTTCAAATCCATCAATAGGATTGGTTAAATTGCAATTATCAGAAGAGAAAATAGTAATAACTGCACAAGATATTGATTTTCTCACAGCTGCAGAGGAAACAATAGTATGTTCTTACACAGGAAATGTAATGAATATAGGTTTCAAAGCTGCTTTTTTAATAGAAATATTAGATAACATTCCAAGTTCCGATGTTAGAATTGAATTGTCTGATCCATCAAGAGCCGGACTTATTCTCCCTGTAGAACAAGAGACTAATGAAGATATGCTGACTCTTTTAATGCCGATGATGTTAAATGACTAATCAATTTAAAACGTTAAAATGGAATTAAAGCTGAAAAACCCGTTAGTGTTTTTTGATTTAGAAACTACCGGGATCAATATAACACGTGATCGCATTATCGAAATATCTCTGTTAAAAGTTTATCCTAACGGGAAAGAAGAATCGAGAACCAGACGTATTAATCCGGAAATGCCTATCCCGCCTGAATCAACTGCAATTCATGGTATTACAGATGAGGATGTTAAGGACTGTCCTACATTTAAACAAATTGCTAAATCACTTTCAGAAATGTTGGAGGGATGTGACATGGCAGGATTTAATTCCAGTCGTTTTGACGTTCCAATGTTAGCAGAAGAATTTCTGAGGGCTGGAGTAGATTTTGATATAAGTAAGCGAAAATTTGTAGATGTTCAAATAATTTTCCACAGAAAAGAGCAACGCACTCTTGAGGCAGCATATTCATTCTATTGTAATAAAAAATTAGAGAATGCACATTCTGCTGAGGCTGATGTAATTGCTACATATGAGGTTCTAAAGTCTCAATTGGATCGATATCCTGATCTTGAGAATAGTGTGGATTCTTTATCAAAAGAATATTCAAGTTTTAATAATAATGTTGACTTGGCAGGTCGTATCGTTTTAAACGAGAGTGGGGTAGAAGTGTTTAACTTTGGGAAACACAAAGGGAAACCTGTCTCTGAAGTGTTAAAAAATGAACCGAGTTACTACTCTTGGATGATGGATGGAGATTTTACGCTTAACACCAAACAGGTACTTACTAAGATCCGTTTGAGAGAGATGAATGGTTAATTATTAATTTTCAATGGCGCGTTTCTTTATAACACTCTCATATAACGGGAAAAACTATGTTGGTTGGCAAATACAACCTAATGGTTTAAGTGTGCAGGAAAAGCTGCAATATGCACTATCTACAATTCTTCGTTCAGAAGTTGAAGTTGTGGGTGCAGGCAGAACAGATGCAGGTGTACATGCCAGTAAAATGATAGCACACTTTGATTGGGTTGGAGATCCTTTCTCATCTGAAGATTTGGTTTTCAAACTAAATAGTTTTCTACCTAAAGATATTGCAATCTTTTCAATAAATGAGGTAAAGCCTGATGCGCATGCACGTTTTAGCGCTATTTCCAGAACATATAAATATTATATAACAACAGAGAAAGATCCTTTTCATCATGAACTTACCTATAGAGTGAATTTTATTCCAGATATTGATAAGATGAATGCTCTTTGTCCATTATTAATACAAACAAAGGACTTTACAAGTTTTAGTAAACTTCATACTGATGTAAAAACAAATATTTGCAGTATAGAATATGCCGTCTGGAAACGAATGGGTAATTTATATGTTTTCGAAATAAAAGCAGACCGATTCTTACGCAATATGGTAAGGGCAATTGTAGGAACATTATTGGAAGCTGGCAGAGGACGACTCGACGAGAAAGGTCTCATTAGAATTATAAATGCTAAAAACAGACAAGTTGCTGGTGATTCTGTTCCCGGAAATGCACTTTTTTTGGATAATGTGCAATATCCAGATGATATATGGAGATAAAATAAGAAATTGTTGGACAGGTTTTTGAGTAAAAAGAAATAACGCGGAAAACTTAAAAGTTACCGCGTTATTTTTTTTATAAAAGTGTTAGTTTACTTGATTATCAATCATTCATTGAGATTAAAAATTCTTCATTGTTAGATGTACGTCTTAATCTATTAAGTAAGAATTCCATTGCTTCAACAGAGTTCATATCAGAAAGGAAGTTACGTAATACCCACATACGATTAAGAGTTTCTTCTGATAGTAGCAGGTCATCACGACGTGTACTTGAAGCTATAATATCCACAGAAGGAAAAATTCTCTTGTTGGATAATTTTCTATCAAGCTGAAGTTCCATGTTACCTGTACCTTTAAACTCTTCGAATATTACATCATCCATTTTAGAACCTGTATCGGTAAGAGCAGTAGCAATTATAGTTAGTGAACCACCATTTTCAATATTTCTTGCTGCTCCAAAGAAGCGTTTAGGTTTGTGCAATGCATTTGCATCAACACCTCCTGAAAGTACTTTACCTGATGCCGGTTGAACTGTATTATATGCTCTTGCTAGACGAGTGATAGAGTCTAACAGAATTACCACATCATGACCACATTCAACTAATCGTCTTGCTTTGTTAAGTACTATTTCAGCAATTTTTACGTGATGGTCTGCAGGCTCATCAAAGGTAGACGCAATAACTTCAGCATTAACGCTACGCTCCATATCAGTTACCTCTTCAGGTCTTTCATCAATTAGCAGTATAATCATATACACTTCAGGATGATTGTCAGCAATTGCATTGGCAATATCTTTCAGAAGAACTGTTTTACCAGTTTTAGGCTGTGCCACAATTAATCCACGCTGACCTTTACCTATCGGCGTAAACATATCAACCACCCTGCATGAAAGATTGTCATTATGACCTTTTGTTAAATTGAATTTCTCATCCGGAAATAATGGTTTCAAATGATCAAACGGAACGCGGTCACGTACAGCATCAGGGTTGCGTCCATTTAGTCGATCTACTTTAACCAGTGGAAAAAACTTTTCACCTTCCTTTGGAGGGCGAATTGGTCCCTCTACAACATCCCCTGTGTTAAGCCCAAACAGTCTGATCTGCGACTGAGAGACATATATATCATCTGGTGATGACATATAGTTGTAATCAGATGAACGTAAAAATCCATAACCGTCAGACATAATTTCAAGAACGCCAGAAGCAGTTAAAATTCCATCAAAATCATAAGATGGTTCTTTTTCTTTCTGTTTCTGTGGTTGAGTAGTTAATTGAGACTTTGTCTGTTGATTTTGTTGCTGAGGTTTAGACTGAATTGGGGATGGTGTTATAAGATCCAGAATTGACATCTTTTCAACTGGTGGGATTGCAGCACTTGCTGCTTTTTCTGATTCAGCCTCGGGGTCCTCTGCTACAACAGGTGGCAATGTTACTGGAGCAGGAGCACTCTTCTTTTCTTCATTACGATGTTTAGATGATCTAAATACCAGCTGAATTGGCCTTCCAGTTGGTTTTTGTACAGAGTCATCCTTAATTTCCTTCACATTCTCCTTTTTATCCTGGCTATTGGCAGTTGTGTTTTTAATGATTTCAGGTGTTGATTTTTCTGCCACTTTTTCTACCGCTTTATTTGGAGATTGAGATATATTTTTTGACGGTGTGTTTTTTACACTCTGCTGGTTATCTTTCTTTTCAGTTTGAACAGAAACATTATTTGACTGATTTTGACTTTTAATCAGATCCTTGTTGTTAGTTTCAGATTTTTCAGGTTCAGTTTTTTTTGACTCTACTTTTTTTACTGAAGCTGATTTTGATTCAGATTTATTATCTCTGTTTTTTTGGTTCTTTGTATTATTGTCAGAAGCATTTCTTCCTTTATTACCTTGTCTGGAACCACTGTCAGAGGTTAGTTTTTTAGTTTCAGCAATTGCTTGCTCATCAAGAATTTTATAGATTAGCTCCTCTTTTTTATATGCATCAGGGCGTCTTATTCCCATCTCTTTTGCAAGGACCCGTAATTCTGTTGTAAGCTTTTCATTAAGCTCAATAATGTTATAAGCCATGTAGATTATTTGAAATTCGTTATGGTTATTGAATAAATGATATGTTCGAATTATATCCCGGTTTAATTACGGAGGTATCTATTCCATAAAACGTAAAAAAGCTCGGTGGATATAATTGAGTTTTGAATGAATTTGTAAATAATTAACAGTAGTATGAGTTTATTTTACTGTCGCAGATTCAAAGACAAAGGTACCATTTTTTTTTAATTCACGTAAGAACTTCACTTATTTTTTTTCTAACTGCCTTAATTTAACGTAAAATGTGATAAACAGCAAACGTTAGTAAAAATGGAAGTTATTATTCCCATAAATCAATCCTGTTGGAATTACTTCGCCTTCTTTCAATTTCGTTCATATACAACTGTGACCTTCTTCTTTCCAGTGAATTAGGTGAGGTTGATTCATTGAAAAGTTTATTTGCCTCTTTAGCCCATTCAAATGCTTCTACCATATTGTCTAACATTTCATAGGCAAGAGCTATATTACTTGCTGCTTTAGCTTTTGAAGTTTTGTTTGATTGTAAATTATAAAACGATTCCCATTTAATTATAGCATTATTCCAGTCTGCAACTTTAGCATAAGTTTCACCTTCACGCATATATTTATTCGGCATTGTATAATACCACCTGTCTTGCATTTCCCAATGAGGAGCAAAAACATTGCTCATTTTTTCTGCTGCATGGATTGCTAATAACTTCATCGCCTCTTCTCTTGAAGGCAGTTTTACTTCTGTAAACATTATATTATCCTGCAGATCAAAACCTTCCCAATATAGACTGTCTGTGTATTGAACAGCAGGTATTTTCCCATTCATTGTAGGTAAATATACGCGGATTATTGAATAAATCTTACCCTTCAAATCAGCATATGTAGATCCAAACTGTCTGAAATGCTCTCTCTTATTTGTTTCAATAATAAGCTTATCAAGAGATATAACAGCATCTGATCTTGTTTCACTTTTAATTTCATTCATCCTTTCAGGAGATAGGGGTTTCTCCATAAAAAAATCAGAATCTTCTCTCAGAGGTTTACTATAATATGTTACACGCTGATAATAATCTGCCTCATCAAGAAATTGAGTTAGAGCTTCTGTATAGAAAATTGCTATACTGTCGGATGAAGCTTTTTCTCTTTCTGTACTATTGCTACCTAACTTAATTAGATCATGACCGATTTCATCTGGCTGCTGAACAACATTATTTACGACGGCTACTCTTAGAATATTATCAGGAAGATTTACCTGAGCCGGCTCAAGTGTTTCCACTGTTAAATATTTCAAGCCTGAGCAGCTTGAAAGCAAAATACCTATGATTGAAAATAAAATATAGTGAGAAATCTTTTTCATATTATCTGTTGATCTGTTAAGCACAAAAAGAATACAACAAATATATCACATTTAATTAACATATTTGTTGAAGTAAAGGTTTTTGTAATCAGGTATAGATTATTTATAATATTTCTAACCTGATAAATTGTTATTTTTCTTCGCACTTTGCTTTAATTTTAACTGATTTATATCATCAAAAGAACATTATGAAAAGTGATTTTTTGTATATTTGTACTTTTATGAAAAACTTATAATTGAAACAATCTTAAAGATGGCATTTAACATTATTGTGTTGGCTAAGCAGGTCCCCGACACCCGCAACGTTGGGAAGGATGCTATGAAAGCCGATGGTACAGTGAACAGAGCTGCATTGCCAGCAATTTTTAATCCCGAAGATCTCAATGCGCTCGAACAGGCTCTTGAAGTAAAAGATCGTTTTCCCGGAACAAAAATTACTATTCTTACAATGGGACCGGGGCGTGCAGCAGACATCTTGCGCGAAGGGCTTTTTAGAGGAGCAGATGATGGAGTACTATTAACAGACAGAGCTTTTGCAGGTGCAGATACTTTAGCAACCTCTTATGCTTTATCTATGGCAATTAGAAAAATAGGGAAATTTGATCTTATATTTTCTGGTCGTCAAGCAATAGATGGAGATACCGCTCAAGTAGGACCACAAGTTGCTGAAAAATTAGGCATTCCTCAAATTACATATGCTGAGAGTATTGAAAATATAGAAGAAAAAAGCATAAGAATTAAACGCAGATTAGATAACGGAGTAGAAATTGTTGAATGTCCTCTTCCGGTTCTCATTACTGTAAACGGTTCTGCGCGTTCATGCAGACCAAGAAATGCTAAGTTGTTGCTTAAGTACAAACATGCAAAAACAGTTACAGAACGTCAGGTTCAAAATCTAGATTATATCGATATTTATGATAGTCGCCCATTCCTAAATCTAACCGAATGGAGTGTGGCAGATGTTGAAGCTGATCCTGTTCAGTGTGGATTATCAGGCTCACCTACTAAAGTAAAGAAGACAGAGAATGTTGTCTTTCAAACTAAGGAGAGTAAACATATATCCGACAGCGATTTTGAAATAGAAGAACTAATAAAAGAACTTTTAGAAAATCACACAATTGGCTGAGCAAAGAGTTTAATTAGTAAAAAAATCAGAAAACTATAGAAAAAGTAAGAATGAATAACTTATTTGTATATTTAGAGATTGAAGATGGCATAGTAGCTGATGTCAGCCTGGAACTGTTAACCAAAGGGCGTTCCCTTGCAAATCAACTTGGGTGCAAGGTTGAAGCAATTGCTGCCGGTATTAATCTCGAGAAAGTGGGAGAACAGATTTTCCCTTATGGCGTTGATGTGCTGCATGTTTTTGATGATGAGCGACTAGCACCCTACACAACCTTGCCGCATACATCAATTTTAGTGAAACTTTTTAAAGAAGAACAACCTCAGATTTGTCTTTTAGGAGCAACTATAATTGGTAGAGATTTAGGTCCTCGCGTTTCATCCTCTTTAGGTAGTGGTCTAACTGCCGACTGCACTTCACTTGAGATTGGTAATCATGAAAACAAAAAAGAGGGTAAAGTATATGAGAATTTACTTTATCAGATAAGGCCTGCATTCGGCGGAAATATTGTAGCAAATATAGTAAATCCGGATCATCGTCCTCAAATGGCAACGGTAAGGGAAGGTGTAATGAAAAAAGAGATCTTCGATCCATTCTATAAGGGCGAAACAATTAAATATGATGTAAATGATTATGTAAATGATAAAGATCTAATTGTAAAAATAATCGACCGTCATATAGAGAAGTCAAAAGTTAATATCAAGAATTCTCCAATAATAGTATCCGGAGGTTATGGAGTTGGATCTAAAGAGAACTTCGATTTACTTTATAAACTTGCTGATTTACTTGGTGCCGAAGTAGGAGCTTCAAGAGCAGCAGTTGATGCAGGATTTGCTGAACATGAACGTCAAATTGGACAAACGGGTGTTACAGTTCGTCCTAAGGTATACATAGCATGCGGAATTTCTGGTCAGATACAGCATATTGCCGGTATGCAAGAGAGCTCCATCATTATTTCTATAAATAATGATCCAAGTGCACCTATTAATTCGATTGCAGATTATGTTATTACAGGTGAAGTTGAAAACGTCATCCCTAAGATGATTAAATATTATAAGAAAAACAGTAAGTAAGAAAACCTAAATCTTACCTTAGAAATAAGAAATTGAACAAAAAACAAATATGGCAAACTTTTATACAGATACACCACAATTTCGTCACTATCTTCAGCACCCACTTATGAAGAGAATTGTGGAACTGAGAGAGAGAAATTACACTGAAAGCGAAACATACGATCACGCACCAATTGACTTTGAAGATGCAATGGACAGTTACGACAAAGTACTTGAGGTAGTTGGAGAAATATGTGGAGAAGTAATTGATCCAAATGCTGAAGAGGTAGATCACACTGGTCCCACTGTTTCAGATGGAAGGGTAACTTATGCAACCAATACACAAGAAAATCTTGATGTGCTTATTAAAGCTGAGCTTATGGGGATGCGTTTCGGACGCAAATATGGTGGACTAAATTTTCCTATGGTCCCTTATATGATGAGTGCAGACATAGTAAGTCGTGCTGATGCCAGTTTTCAGAATATATGGATGTTGCAGGACTGTGGTGAAACAATCTACGAATTTGGAGACGAAGCGCAAAAAGATAAATATATATCTCGTGTAGTCAAAGGAGAAACCATGTCTATGGACCTAACTGAGCCAGATGCAGGTTCTGATTTGCAGGCAGTAATGCTAAAGGCTACATATAACGAGAAAGAAGATCAATGGTATCTGAATGGTGTTAAGCGATTTATCACAAACGGTGATGCTGATATTCATCTGGTGTTAGCCCGTTCGGAAGATGGCACTAAAGATGCACGTGGTTTATCAATGTTTATTTACGACAAAAACAGCGGAGGTGTTAATGTACGTCGTATAGAAAATAAGATGGGTATAAAGGGTGCACCAACTTGTGAACTAGTTTATAAGAATGCAAAAGCAGAGCTTGTTGGCAGTAGAAGATTAGGACTCATACGCTACGTAATGTCATTAATGAATGGCGCACGTCTGGGAATTATGGCTCAATCTGTTGGTATATCTGAAGCGGCAACACGTGAAGCATACAACTATGCAATGGAGCGTCGTCAATTTGGTAAAGCCATAATAAACTTTCCTCCTGTGTATGAAATGCTTGCAAATATGAGGGCTAAAACAGATGCTTCACGCACATTGCTTTATGAAACAAGTCGTTTTGTTGATATGTATAAAACACTTGAGGATATTAGTAAAGAACGCAAGCTAACACCTGAAGAGAGGAATGAAATGAAATATTTTTCCCGCTTAGCTGATGCATTCACACCTCTGGGTAAAGGAATGAGCAGTGAATATGCCAATCAGAATGCTTACGATGCAATTCAGATTCATGGTGGATCAGGATATATGAAAGACTATAAGTGTGAAAGACTCTATCGAGACGCACGTATTACCAATATTTACGAAGGTACAACACAACTACAGGTTATAGCAGCTATCAGACATGTTACAACAGGTACGTACCTTCAACGAATAAAAGAATATGAAGCAATGACGGTTGTCCCTGAATTAGAGCCATTAAAGAGAACGCTTGCTGAGATGACTCAGATGTACGAACAACTCACTGAGCTAGTAACTTCACAAAAAGATGATGAATATCTTGATTTCCACGCTCGCAGGTTAGTTGATTGTGCTGCGCATATTATTTGTGGGCATCTTCTTCTTCAGGATGCTAATAAAAATCAGGATCTGTTCCGTAGAAGTGCTGAAGTATACATTCACTTTGGTCATATAGAAGTTATAAAGAACCACAAATTTATTACAGAAGCCAGAGTAGAGGATATAGCATACTATAAGCCTGCTGATCTGGCAGAAGTAAAATAGATTAACTGTTTTAAACAGTTAAATTAAATATAAGGGGCAACAATTAAGTTTGCCCCTTTTTATTTTTTCAACACTCTATATGCTGCAATACGATATGTTTTTTTTATTTCTCTTTCTTGGAATTAGAATTTATTTTGTTTTTCTTTGTTACAGATAAATAACAAACGCAAAAATTAATAGCCTATAAGTCCTCTTTACACAATTAAATTTTACATAACAATTTAATAAGTAAAGCATGGATATTTATTCTAAAATGTCCGATGAGGAACTGGTAGTTTCTTATTCAGAGGGCAATGATATAGCGTTTGACACTCTATTAAACAGGCACAAACAATTAGTTTACAACTACATTTATCACACTGTTAGAGATAACGGTCTGGCAGAAGATATATTCCAGGATACCTTTATCAAAGCAATAATAACAATTAAGCAGGGTAAATATACTGAATCAGGCAGATTTAAATCATGGATAATGCGAATTGCTCATAATCTTATTATCGACCATTTCAGGCAGAAAAAGAATGAGAAAATTATCTCCAATGATGAGAATGAGGCTGACTTGTTTAACAATCCCTCTTTCTGCGAGGAAACTATCGAATCAAAGATGGTTAAAACGCAAGTACTTGAGGATGTTAAGAGACTTATATGTTATCTGCCGGAACAACAGCGTGAAGTATTGGAGATGCGTTATTATAAGGATTTAAGTTTTAAAGAAATTGCAGATATAACCGGTGTAAGTATAAACACAGCACTTGGTCGGATGCGGTATGCAATTTTAAATATCCGAAAAATGGCAACTGACAACCGTATGATACTAACAATAAACTAGATACAGATAATAATTTACCAATACAAAATCTAAATCTAATTCATAAAAAAAGCCCCTTTTTACAGGGGCTTTTAATTATATGGAAGGAGTTCTCTTCTTTTTGCACATTCAGCGCAAATTATGAAGATGTATTCAATTCTTTAGAATTTCTCGAAAATCTAAGATTAGAAATTGAACTTTGAGGTTCAATACTTATCTGTGAGCGGATACTTCAGAATTCAGATACTTCTAATTACTTCCTAATCAGTGTTTGAAGCTGATTAAACAGTTATGAGAAGTATTATATATCATTCGGATCGATAACAATTAATCGTTTGATAATAAATTTCTAAATTGTGAAGCAGAATGAATTATACTAATGTAAAATAATATTCAGCTTAGAATTTATTACTGTCGTTTTCTCCCAATAATGAGATAAGTACGAGTTTGTAATATATTCTAATTTTCGATTTACTCAAAGAACTTACAAACAGCTATTTATACTTTTGATATAAAACAAAACTTTTTAAATCCTATAGTGCATCTCAAGCCAAAAACAACTGTAGTTACAAGTTCACAATTGCAATAGATTTTTTATTCAGTCCATACGTATTAAACTTTTCAGTTTATTACTTCATAAACATTGGAGATTGAACAAATATTATATCCATCACTGGATAAATACTTTTATTCATCTCTAGAATAAGAATCTAACTGATTTGTACAAAATGTCAAAGAACTCCTATTTCTTTTGAATATAAACGAACTCATTATCGTTTTTGTTCATGGCAAATATAATATTTATACAAAATATAAAGCAAATATTTTTACTTGTAATTATAAACAACATATAAACAGGTTGTTAACAACATATCAACAAGTTATCAACAAGCCCCTTCAAATCATTTACAGGACTCACATCAATCGAGAATAAGTATCATATTAATTAAGATTAATACTCAAATCAAATGAAATATAACCACAACTAAAATATAATGAAGACTTTATTTTGCTACTGTAGAGGTTAACTGCAAACCTATTATTGATAATATAAGTGTACTAAGAAAAAAGATTCTCCAAAATGTAACAGGTTCTTTGAAGACTAATATTCCAAGCACAACTGTTCCCACTGCACCAATTCCAGCCCAAACAGCATAAGCTGTACCTGTGGGAATAGGATGTTCACCACCCATCGATTTAAAAAGTAGCAACATACTTAAAGAAACAAA
Source organism: Lascolabacillus sp. (assembly GCF_028696275.1). NCBI lineage: Bacteria > Pseudomonadati > Bacteroidota > Bacteroidia > Bacteroidales > Porphyromonadaceae > Lascolabacillus > Lascolabacillus sp. Next base: position 83,658 of record NZ_JAQVHI010000002.1, on the reverse strand, counting down.
TAGGATAAAGGCAATTAACCACCCTAACATATCTTTACCGGTGGTTTGCTGCATCTTTCCAAGACTTAAGGCAAAGAGGGATTCAAATATGCCACCAATAATTAAAATTACCCAATTCAAGTTCATATTGAAGTTATTAACTGATTACTATTATATTAATCATGCAAAGATAATTATATAAATCTTTATAATTTTGAAATAGTTACATACAAAAGTAAAAAGCCCTTCATAGGGCTTTTTATCCAGTACAGTGTCTTTTAGTAAAATAGTCCTGCCAATAATTTTCTAAGAAGGAGGATTACCATGTTTTTTTGGAGGATTGCTTGCAGTTTTGTTAGCAGTCATTTCCAATGCCTGAATCAGTTTAAAACGTGTGTTTTCAGGAAGAATAATCTCATCGATGTAACCTTTCTCAGCTGCTCTGTATGGGTTCGAAAACAGTTCTTTATACTCATTTAGTGCATTCTGACGATCTTCTCCAACAGATGATCGGTAAAGAATATTTACTGCACCTTCTGCACCCATAACGGCAATCTCAGCATTAGGGTAGGCAAGATTGATATCTGCACCTGACTCTTTGGATGACATCACAACATAAGCGCCGCCATAAGCTTTGCGTGTGATCAAAGTTATCTTTGGAACGGTTGCCTCTACATATGCATACATAATCTTAGCACCATGACGAATAATTCCATTGTGCTCCTGATCTCTTCCCGGTAGAAATCCGGGCACATCAACAAAAGTGATTATAGGAATATCAAAACAGTCGCAGAATCGAATAAATCTTGCTGCTTTGTCAGATGCGTCAATATCAAGTACCCCTGCCAGATAAGCTGGTTGATTTGCAACAATACCAACAGGCTTTCCTCCCATTCTTGCATATCCAACTACTACATTTTGAGCAAATTGAGGCATTACTTCAAAGAAATAGTTCTCATCTACAACCTCCTCAATAAGCTTTTTAATATCATAAGGTATATTTGAATCTTCAGGAATCAGTTTATGAATATCCGGAGTCTTTCGATTATTAGTATCACGAGTAGAAGTCATAGGAGGGTCCTCCATATTGTTCGATGGAAGAAAGCTAATCAGCTCTCTGATCATCATAAGAGTCTCTTCTTCATCGTTCCCAACAAAATGCGCAACACCGCTCTTTGAAGAATGTACAGAAGCACCACCTAGCTCTTCTTTTGTCAATTCCTCATGAGTAACAGTTTTTACTACATCTGGTCCAGTAACAAACATATAACTCTCATCCCTGACCATAAAAATAAAATCGGTCAATGCCGGTGAATAACAGGCACCACCGGCACAGGGACCAAGTATTGCGGATATCTGAGGAATTACTCCTGATGATTTTACATTATTATTGAAAATCTCTGAATAGCCGCTTAGTGCCATTACACCTTCCTGAATTCTGGCACCACCTGAATCATTCAATGCAATAATCGGAGCTCCGTTTTTTAGAGCCAACTTCTGTATTTTTACAATTTTATTTGCGTTAGTTCGAGATAGGGAACCTCCATAAACTGTAAAATCGTATGCATATACGTAAACAATTCTCCCATCAATCTTTCCATATCCTGTAACAACACCATCGCCTGGAACCCTATTATTCTGCATATTATAGTTGTGCGAGTCATGCAGTACAAACTTGTCAATTTCAACAAAAGTGTCATCGTCTAAAAGCATGTTGATTCTTTCTCGCGCTGTCTGCTTTCCGGCTTTCTTCTGTTTAGCTATGGCTTTCTCACCGCCTCCATTTTCGGCAGCTTTATCTTTTTCTTTAAAATCTTTATATATATCTTCTAAAGTCATTATAAATCTTTTTAATTGGTTTTAAAAGTAATGAGCAGCTGATCTCTGACTACCGAATCACCCTCTTCAATATGGATCTTCTCAACAATAGCATCCTGTGCGGCAGTATAAGTGCTCTGCATCTTCATTGCTTCTACAACAATTAGTGGATCTCCCTGTTTAACCTCCATATTTTCAGACACTAAAATCTTAATCACTTTTCCTGGCATTGGAGAGATTATCGTCTCCTGTACTTCATCTGTTGAGGACTGCCTGCCTCGGAGATATTTTTTCTGAGGATTTGACAGTTCAATGTCAAAATGACGAAAATTAGTGGTTATTGTATATTTACCATCTGAATGACTGACAGCTTCAGCATTATAAGATCTCCCTTCATGAATTATTGAACAAAATCCACTCTCTGACATTACAACATCAATATCATATATTTTTCCATCTACAGAAATCTCCACCTTATTACCATCTTTGGATATCAGTTCAACATCACGTATCCTGTTTTCAATTTTGGCTCTCATATTCTTAAAACTCCTTTTTGTTTTCCAAATGCACGCCACTTACTTATGGGCTGGTTGTCATTTGCAGCAACTGGTGTATCGTTATTGTTTACTACATAATCAATATAAGCTGCAATAATAGCCATATCCTCTATCTCATCTTCCAGTACATTCCCTTTTTGAAGTTTATTGGTATTCTCATCTATAAAATGGGTGGTGTAATTTCCCTGTACAAATTCAAGATTGTCCATAATACGACGCAGATAATCAATATTGGTTTTAACACCGGTAATCTTATATTCATACAACACTCTTCTCATACGTTCTAGTGCGACATCTCTGTTGGTTGCCCATACTATAAGTTTGCTTATCATTGAATCGTAGAAGATAGAGATTTCGTAACCTGCATATATATGTGTATCAATTCGTACCCCTAAACCCTTGGGAGTTTGAATAGAGTGTATTACGCCAGGTGAAGGGGCAAAATTGTTCTCAGTATCCTCAGCATAAATTCGGCATTCAATCGCATGGCCACGCTGATGCAGCTGATTCTGTCTGAAGCTGATTTTTCTTCCGTTTGCTATATTTATCTGTTCTTTAACGATGTCAACACCAAGTACCTCCTCAGTTATAGGATGTTCAACCTGTAATCTGGTATTCATCTCCAGGAAATAAAAATTCATATCATTATCCACCAGAAACTCAATAGTGCCGGCACCCACATAGTTGATAGATTTAGCTGCTTTTACTGCAATTGCACCCATCGCCAAGCGAGTTTTTTTATCAATAAATGGGGAGGGGCTCTCTTCAATTATCTTTTGATGACGACGCTGAACTGAACATTCACGGTCGTACAGATGCACCACATTACCATGAGTATCACCCAAAAACTGTATCTCCACATGGTGGGGCGATTCAATATATTTTTCGATGTAAACAGAATCGTTCCCGAATGAAGCCATCGCTTCAGACTTAGCAGCATCGTAAGCTTCCTGCAGGTGCTTCTCTTTATAAACAAGTCGCATACCCTTACCACCTCCGCCTGCTGTTGCCTTAATAATAACCGGGAAACCAATTTTACGACAAACTCTGAACAGATCCTTTGGCTTCAGATCCTCAGATGTACCGGGAACTACCGGTACTTTTGCCTCTATCATTTTCTTTCGTGCCGATATCTTATCGCCCATTGCCTCTATACTTTCTGCCGAAGGACCTATAAAAATAATTCCTTCCTCTTTACAGCGACGGGCAAATTCAGCATTCTCGCTAAGAAAACCATAACCTGGATGAATAGCATCCGCTTTAAATTTTTTGGCTGCATCAATAATTTTCTCAATATTCAGGTAACTGTCAGCAGCAGACGCAAGACCTATTTTTACTGCTTCATCAGCATAGGCTACATGTCTAGATGTTCTGTCTACTTCTGAATAAACGGCAACAGTCTGTATGCCCATTTCTTTACATGTTCGCATAACACGCACAGCAATTTCACCACGGTTTGCGATTAGTATTTTCTGTATCATTTATTTTTAATATACGCCTTAATGATTTTTTTTAAAGGAACATATTATGAACAAATATTTATACTATTTGTTTGCATCGGATACAGTTTTAGTACTACTCTTCCCAACTGTAATGAACAATACTGCCTCTTTCTGAACTATTTTCAATGCGTAGATGAACTTCAATTTCCTGTTGCATTTCTTCAACGTGTGAAATAATGCCTACAGTTCGATTTTCCTTTCGTAGTGTTTTTAAAGTGTCAAGAACCACACTTAAAGCCTCTCTGTCCAACGATCCGAATCCTTCGTCCAGGAAGAAGAAGTTCTGATGCGACTGAGTTATCTTCTGAATGTTATCAGCCAGAGCCAGAGCCAGTGATAATGAGGCCTGGAACGTTTGCCCTCCTGAGAGAGTCTTAACACTTCTCTCTTTACCACCATTCATATAATCTCTTATCTGGAAGTTATTTTCCGGGGTTATTTCCAGACTAAGTTTTTGTCTTGTTAACTGGAAGAACCTGTCATTCGCTGCATTACAAAGGTTTTGTAAATAAACAGATGAAATATAGTTTACAAATCCACTGGCTTTGAACAGACTTTTCATCGTCTTCAGATTCTCCGATCTATGCTCAACATCTTCAAGTTCTTTGCGCAATTGATTATGGATTTCTATATTTTTCTTTAAGTTTTTCAAATTAATTTCAATCTCAACTCTTTCTTTAATGAACATATCCAGCTGATCATTAATCAACCTGATTTCACTGTTCAATTTATCATGATAAACCTTATCATATATTTGCCCTCCAACCTCTTTATTAATATGTTCAAATGAAGTACGGTTTTCCAAAAGAGTTTTATAAAACTGATCAACTCTTTTTTTCTCGTTTTGAATATTAATTGACTCAGATAAAATTGTTTTAACCTCTTCAACAGATTTAAAGTCAGAATTTGCCAACTCCGAATCAATATCTTTCTCTATTTTCACAATAGCAGACTTCTCATTCTCTAATTCAATAACATTAGTATCCAGTCTTCCTTTTAATAAATCTCTCTTTTTTCTTTCTTCCTGAAGATTGTCATTATCTATTGTATAAGCTTTTTCAATTCGGTCATGCTCTTTAATTAATTTAGTCTGTTCTTCATAAATCGCAACTTCATTCAACTCATTATATTTTTCAACCTCGATTATCCTCAATTGTCCTTTTAAGGTCAGTAATTCAGTCTTATTTTCTGTTAGCTCCTTTCTCAGATTTTCAAGCTTCACCCTTGCAAGCTCAAGAGTTTTTTCGAGATTCTTAATTTCTTTGGCTCTCTCTTGTAGTTCCAGTTCACATGATTTAATCTTAGCCTGTTTAAGCTCCATCTCACTGAAAGCGGAATCAAGTTCTTCAACCTTCCTGAACTTATCCCAAACAAATAATTTTAAATGAACTGATAAGTTGTTGGTAATTTGATTTTTAGATTTACTTAATTCTTCGAGATGATATACTGTTTCGTTGTAACCTGCTTCAATTAAATTCAATTGCCTTATTATTGAGGAAGTGGTATCAAACTCTTTTTCTAATTCAGTCTTTTCTGTATTGATACTCTCCAGATGCTCTTCTATATCCTCGCTTCTGAATATATCGGGGTGATGCAGAGAACCGCAAAGAGGGCAGGGCGAATTTTCCTGCAGGTTTTCAGCATAAGCTCCCAATTTGGCTTTAACTAAAACATGACCTTCCTGAACTCTTAATTCACTCTGTCTCTTTTTAATTTTATCAAGAGATATTTCGAGATAATGATAATAGTCATCAAAACTCATATCTGCTGAAATCTCACCTTTTTGTATGTAGTCCTTGAGCAGAATATTTTTCTTATTGATTAATTCATTCTGTTTAGCTTTATACTTATCTATTTCTCTGTTAATATCTGAAATCTGTCGCTCAATTAAATTCTTTTCATTGTACCAGTTTCTGATATTTGATAATAAAGCTATATCAGGTAAGTTTTTTCTTAACTCAGTTAAGTTGACATCAAGTTTGTCATTCTCTTCTTTTAAATCTCCAACATTCCGTTCGGTTTTTTTCCAGAAATCAGCTCCCTTTTCAACTCTCGATTCAAGTTCCTTTACACTTTTATCAAGCTGTTTTATTTTAAGTAATGTATCAAGTTCATCAGCTTTACGTTTTAGTTCATCTCTTTTTTCATAC
>NZ_JAQVHI010000002.1:73936-77552 GCF_028696275.1 Lascolabacillus sp. | reverse complement strand
ACATAATTAAGACCAATTGCTTTTTCCAGCTCACTAATTTCTACAGGAATCCATTCATTTCCCATTTTTCTGTAAGCAGTATGGTCTAACGTTTTAACCTCCTCAAATCGTTTTCTATTTCGTTTCCCCTTTACAATTGCGCGGTACGAATTACTATCTTTTCCGGTTTCAAAAATAAAATCGATTAATAACTCGTCAGATTTCAGGTTCATCATGTTGTAGTATCGATTATCACCTGAAATATTCAGTTTATCAGTTTTACCATATATAGCATAAGTAATAGCCTCTAATATAGATGATTTACCACTTCCAACAGTTCCGAAGATACCAAACAGTCCTGCATCAGTCAACTTTCTAAAATCTATCGTCTGCCTCTTCTGGTATGAATATAATCCTTCAATTGTTAATTCTATAGGTATCATTCTTCTTCCTCCTCTGCCAATATTTCTCTGAAAATGCTCATTATATCTTCACTCGGAGCTTGCCCTTTCTCATGAGTAAAATAGTCACAGAATAGCTCTTCCATACTTCTGTTCAAATCTATCTGCTTATGCCTGTTCTCTACATTTAAATCCTCGCTAATCACCTCTGGAATTATCGTTACTATACCCTGATGAACAGAATTCAACTTTCTTCTGTCTAAAGGAGTTATAAAAGTATCCGTAACCAGTGTCAACTCCACCAATGCATTTTGATTTTCTGAGAGCCATTCAATAGCCTCATCAATTCCGTTGACACGTTTTCTTAGAAGAGGTCTCACTGTAGATAGTTCAATCTCTCTTATTTCAGCTTTTTCACCAGGCAATATGTCAGCAATCAGAACAAACTTCTTCTGATTAGCCTCTGAAAAGCTGTAAGAAATTGGGCTGCCACTGTAATAAACAGGTGAAACAGAATCATCCACTTTATGCATCCTGTGCAGGTGTCCCAGTGCTGTATATTGAATCTGTTTAGGGATATTTTGAGTAAATATTGCTTGAGCTCCACCAACATGCAGTATAGGTTTTTCATCCTCAGGTTCCTCAGGGATGGGGCCGCCTTTTTTTATCATAAAAAGATGTGAAACTAGAATGTTAACACCGCTGTTGTCACAATACCTGTCTGCAATATTCTTCCAATGATCTTCAAGTACTCTGCGAAGTTCAGAATCAATATCTTCTGCATTAAGGAACTGTTTGAGTCTATATTCATTAGCATAAGGAGTGACCAATATTCTGACAGGGAAATCAATTTCTGCAAGCATCAATTCAATAAAACCCTTATCAACGCAAGAGATCTTAACACCAGTTTCAAGATGAAAAACAGGTACAACTGAATTAGGATAGCCCACAAAAATAATTCCACACTCCCGTGCCAAAGGATCTGGAGCTTCTATCCTGTCAGGAGAGTCATGATTACCAGCAATAGCTAATACAGGTCGCCTTCCCCCGTTAGATAATCTCTTTAATGTTTTATAGAACAGATCCACCGCCTCCGTAGGTGGATTAAACGTGTCAAACAGATCCCCCGATACAAGTACTATATCAACATGCTCACGATCTGCAATTTCACAAATCTCGTTCATTACAACAAATTGCTCATCCAGTCTGGAAAAATCCTCCAGACGTTTACCCAAATGCCAGTCAGCTGTGTGTAGTATTCTCATTCTAATAAGTTATTATCACAAATATAACATTTACCCACAGATTTAATGAGAATACTTTCAGTAAAAAAGATTCTTAATTCTTGCTCATCGCATGAAGTTTTCATTGGTAAATAAAGGGTTGTCTCCTCTTAACCAGGTAATTAAAGATGGTTTCAAAGGTGACAGTTAAGTATTCGGGTGTAGCCAAGCGTAAAGATGTGGGAAGCATCTATTGAATTGAGTGACAATTGGAATTTTGAGGACACTCATATTTGGATATATCTTACATCGAGTGACAGACAGATCAATTCTGACAGTATATGTGTAAAATGGATATTCTATTCGAACTTGATTGATTTTGAAGGAGTTATCCTGGCAACCAGGTAAGAAGGGCCAATCATCATCAGTAATGATACCAGTAGTGTACCTATGTTGAGTAGTATAATGTAAATCACGTTTAGATCAACCGGTACTGCTGATAGATAATAGGTCGAAGGGTCAAGTTTAAGTATATTGAACTGGTGTTGTATAATACAAAAAACAAGAGCAATAATATTGCCCCAGAGCATTCCTTTTCCAATAAGAAATGCGGAGAGGTAAAGGAATACTTTGCGGATACTGAAGTCTCTAGCGCCAATTGATTTCAGAATACCAATCATATTTGTTCTCTCCAGTATTATAATCAATAGCCCCGAAATCATGGTGAAGCCTGATACTATCAACATTAGTATAATGATTACCCACACATTCATATTAAGGAGCTCAAGCCAGTTGAAAATCATTGGGTTAATATCTTTAATAGATCGTGTATAGAGTGCATTTCCAAAACGATCTTTATAAGAAGACATCTCGAAGAACAGATTCTGTGCTGTCACATCCAGATTGTCATAATCCTTGACAAGCACTTCAATGCCACTCGCCATATCGTCATCCCATTCATTAAGGTTTCCAAGAATGATTTTCTCTGTCAGTATAAAGAGTTGATCATAATCTTCAAAATTTGTTTCGTAAATACCAGTAATATCAAAACGACGGGCACGTACGGGCTCCTGAACGAAGTAACAGGTGAATCTATCACCAGTTTTCAACTGAAGCTTATCAGCTATGCTTTTAGATATAATTGCCTGATTGGACGAAGTTGTATCATCAGGATTAATTATATCACCTTCAAGAAGATTGGTCCTGAAAAAATCCCAGTTATAGCTGTCAGAAACCCCTTTGAGAACTACACCAAGGAAGTCGTCATCGGTCTTTATTATAGCCGGTTTAGTAATAAACTCCTGAACATGACTTATTTCAGGATTTGAATAAAGTATATTGATAAGAGTATCCGATATTGCTATAGGTGTGTGCTCGTATGAAACATTGCTCTCGAAAGCTGTTATCTGAATGTGCGACCCAAAACCTATTACTTTACCGCGAATCTCTTTTTTGAATCCTACTATAATACATACAGCCACAATCATTACTGCCAGTCCCAATGATATTCCGGCAATAGCAATTTTAATAGCAGGCGAAGAAACCTGTTTGTCAAGTTTCTTCTCCCCTTTATAAATCCTTCTTGCTATGAAAAGTTCCGAATTCATTTTTGTTTTACATACACACATTCTTATACTCTTCCAACGCTTTTTCGAGTACTGTAAGCGCTTTGTCAAGGTCTTCAGTATTAAGTACATATGCTATTCTAACCTCATTGGTGCCCAAACCAGGTGTTACGTAAAAACCGGTAGCAGGAGCCATAAATATAGTTTGTCCCTCATAGCGGAAATCCGACAAACACCATGCACAAAATTTATCAGCATCATCAATAGGCAGCCTTGCAAGAGTATAGAAAGCACCTTGAGGCATTGGTGAATATACACCAGGTATTTTGTTAAGGCGATCGATTAGAAAATCACGTCGACTCTTATACTCCTTGAAATTACGCTGCATATAACTGCTGTCTTCGCTAAGCGAGGCGTTTGCTGCTATCTGACCAATCAGAGGAGGACT
>NZ_JAQVHI010000002.1:0-73836 GCF_028696275.1 Lascolabacillus sp. | reverse complement strand
GTATTTTGTTAAGGCGATCGATTAGAAAATCACGTCGACTCTTATACTCCTTGAAATTACGCTGCATATAACTGCTGTCTTCGCTAAGCGAGGCGTTTGCTGCTATCTGACCAATCAGAGGAGGACTTAGTCTTGCCTGGCAAAACTTCATTACTGTATCATGAAGTTTTATGTTTTTTGTTATTAATGCACCTATTCTGATCCCGCATTCACTATAACGTTTTGAGACTGAATCTATAAGTACAACATTCTCTTCAATACCTTCCAGGTGGCATGCCGAAATATATGGTGTATCGTTATAGATAAACTCTCTATATACTTCATCAGAAAAAAGATATAGATTATATTTTTTTACCAGTAACCTTATTTTCTCCATTTCCTGTGGAGTGTAAACATATCCTGTTGGATTATTTGGATTACATATAAGAATTCCTTTAGTGCGTTCATTGATAAGTTTTTCGAACTCCTCTATTTCCGGTAGTGCGAAGTTTGACTCCATATCAGAAGGAATTGTCCTTATTACTGCTCCTGCTGAGATTGCAAATGCCATATAATTTGCATATGCTGGTTCAGGTACAATAATCTCGTCACCCGGATTCAGGCAAGCCATAAATGCATATAATACAGCTTCAGAACCTCCTGCTGTTACGATAATTTCGTTGGGAGATAAATTAATGTTGAATTTTTTATAATATTCAACCAGATTCTTCCTGTAGAATAAATAGCCGTCGCTTGGACTATATTCCAGTGTGATGCGATCAATTGAGCGGATTGCATCTAATGCAGTTACAGGAGAAGGTAAATCGGGTTGTCCGATGTTCAGATGATACACTTTTACTCCCTCAGCTTTAGCTGCATCTGAGAGTGGTGCTAGTTTACGTATTGGTGAAGCGGGCATTTGATAACCACGCATTGAAATATCAGGCATAAAATAAAAAAATTAAGTAGCAAAGGTAATAAAAAAGTTTGCCTTTGGTTGCTTTTCGAATGATTAACACAAATTGAAAGAGATTGGGATTTTGTAAAATGTATTATGCTTACTTTTGTGCCTCAATTTATTATAAAGTAAATGTTATAGAGATTTCAAACTAATGAGAAAGTATTTAATAGCTATTTTAATAATTGCAACTGCAATTTTATCATCATGTTTCCGACAGTACAATAATGATGATACATATCGTAAAGGTTGGACACTTGCTTGGGAAGATGATTTTGATGAGTTTTCAAATGAGTCTGTATGGTCTAAAACACCAAGAGACAAACAACATTCGTTCAGATATATGAGTGATAGTGAGTCGCTTTACAAACTACAAGATGGCAATCTTGTGTTAAGAGGCATGCAAGACCCTGAAGGAAATGAAAAACTGCCTTTTATAACCGGAGGTATCTATACTCAGGCTTTTAAAGCAAACGAAACAAAAAGATTAGAAATAAGAGCCAGAATTAACCCTACATATGGTGTCACACCTTATATATCGCTTTTTCCAAATAATAGCTCAGAAAATATTGTAATAGATTTAATTGAGCAATATGATACTGATGAATTTATCTATCAGTCTGTAACTTCACAATATACAACAACAGAGGGAATGCCTGACAATCCTCCATCAAGTGCATTGGTTGGTGTTAATCCAATCGAATATCACATATATGGTGTTGAAAAATATCCAGATAGTGTGGTTTTTTATGTTGATGGCACACGTACAAAAAAATATCCCCGTATTCCAACAAAAATACCGGGACAATTTCCTTTTAACGATCTCGACTTTGACCTTTATATTGGTCTGAGACTGGACAAAGACACAGATCACGCAGGGCTACCTGTTGATTTCTATATTGATTGGGTAAGATTCTATGAACCCAATTCAGTCAATTTAACTACCGATGAAAATTAGTTGAGAGTTTTTACTAAACCAATATTTACAGGGGGATAGAGTGATTTAACAGTCGCTCTTCCGCCATTTTTTCATACTTAGTACCCTCACGTCCCCAGTTTGCATATGGATATATGCTTATACCTCCACGTGGTGTAAATATACCTGTAACTTCAATATATTTTGGATTCATCAGATTTATAAGATCCTTCATTATAATATTGATGCAATCTTCATGAAACGCTCCATGGTTTCTGAAACTGAAGAGATATAGTTTTAAACTTTTACTCTCAACCATTTTAACATCTGGAATATAATCGATGCGAATGGTTGCGAAATCGGGCTGACCGGTTATTGGGCATAGACTGGTAAACTCAGGACAATCGAAAGTAACCCAGTAATCGTTCCCCTGATGTTTATTTTCAAATGCCTCCAGCATTTCAGGTGCATAATCCTGTTTATATTCTGTTTTGCCACCAAGATGGCTTAATCCTTTTATTTCCATATTATTTAGTAAATTATTGATTTAACGCTCTTCAAGATACTCTTTCAATCCTTTATTTCTTAATACACATGAAGGACAATGACCACAACCTTCTGCTATTATTCCATTGTAGCAAGTAAGAGTTTCATCTCTTACGATTTCAAATACACCCAGTTCGTCTGCCAGCTGCCACACCTCTTTTTTATTCCGCCACATGAGAGGAGTATGGATTACAAACTGTTTATCCATAGCAAGGTTAAGAGTAGCATTGGCCGATCTGATAAAAGTATCGCGGCAGTCTGGGTAACCACTGTAGTCAGCTTCCGAAACTCCGGTTACAATATGCCGTATGTTTTTTGCATAAGCGATAGTTGCTGCAAATGTTAAAAAGAGAAGATTCCTACCTGGTACAAATGTATTGGGATAGGAGTCAGCCGGTTTCTCTGAATCCATTTGCATTGAGAGGTTAGTAAGTGAATTGGGAGCTAATTGTGAAATAATTTCTGTATCCAGTAATTGGAAGGGAGTATCAGACATTTTAGCAATTCGTTCTGCATTTTTTATTTCCTGCGAATGTCTCTGTCCATAAGAAAAACAGAGTGCATATACATTCCTGAAATTATGTTTTGCCCAATAGAGACAAGTAGTTGAATCCTGACCACCTGAAAATAAAACAAGTGCGTCTTCATTAGAATAATCTTTCATTATACTTTGTTTTTTATGTGGTTCCCTAAGCTACACAGAAAAGTAAAACCTTTTCAATTGCAAAAATACAAAATTTAAACAGATAATCTTGAGGAGTTTTACACTAATCATTATCTATAATAATTTTAAAAGTATAAAAATGATTGTTTTTAGTATGAAATATAACCTGATTATGATGCTGTAATAAATAACTGCATCTGTTTAACTGTCTGTATATGATTAGTTTATAATTTGTGCTAAATAAAATTATTTGATGTGGATATTGATTTAACTAAATAGAATGAACATGTTTTTGAACTCATTGTTATATTTTTCGGATAGGATGTTGCAAAAAAATATAAGCCGCCCAAATTTCACAATTAGGACGGCTCCACAATTAAGGTGTCATATAAAAATGACAGTGATACAAAAATAGTCAATTTTTGTATATAGCGCTTTTTTTGCTACCTATTATTTAGTTTTAAATGCTATAAAATGTTAATAAACCATGGATGATAATTTAATGAAACAGATCCTTGAGAATAATTCCAAGCTTAATAGCATGGCTAAAGCTATTCTGGTTAGATGGAAGTGGGATGATAATAAACATTATCGTATTTTCCTGGGTTTGCGACATGGCGGTACAAGGGAAACACAGTTCGATCTGGATCAAAAATATCCTGTTTATTCTGATGAGAAAATTACCCTGCTTTTACATGCAGACCAACTTGCCACATTAACTCGTGAAGAGAAGATTGATAAAATCCTACAACTTTTAGGTGATAGTTTGTGGAAATGGGATCCCTCAAAGAAAATTGAATTCAGTAATGTAGTAGAAAAATTTTTAGGTGCCAGAAAATAATACCTCAACAAACTTAACAAACTCGTAACATTTTCGTAATAGTATTGTAACTTTCAAATTGTACTTTTGTCATGATTCTTAAAAACAAGACAATTTAGGTTTATTTTTAATGAAGAAATTATTTCTATTTTTACTCTTCCCTATATTATTACAATCATGTTATAATAATTCAGCTACAGGAGGAAGTAGTTCGCGAAGTACCATATCAGGCGCAGGTGCTACTTTTCCGTATCCCTATTATAATATAGTTTTTAGAGATTTTATGCGGGCCAATGAAGATAAAACCGTTAATTATGGTGCAATTGGCAGTGGTGGAGGTATAAGAAGTTTAAGAGATCACTCTGTTGATTTTGGTGCAAGTGATGCTTTTCTAAATGAGAAGGAGATTGAATCGATGAATGCAGAGGTAATCCACATTGCAACTTGTATGGGTGGCGTGGTAATGGCTTATACTTTGGAAGGAATAGATAGTTTACGTTTGACTGGTCAACTTATTTCTGATATATATCTTGGTAAAATCAAAAAATGGAATGATCCTCTTATTAAAGGTGAAAATCCTGACATAAATCTGCCTGATCTTGAAATAACACCTGTTTACAGGTCGGATGGAAGTGGTACTACTTTTAACTTTTCGGAATATTTATCAGCAATCAGCCCTGAATGGAAAAGTATAATGGGGATGGGAAAGTCGCTTAAATGGCCAGCTGGTATTGCTGCAAAAGGCAATCCGGGAGTGGCTGGAATAGTTCAGCAAACTGAAGGAGCTATTGGTTATATTGGTTCGGAATATGCACTGACTTTGAGATTACCAACAGCAAAATTGAAAAACAGAGCCGGTAATTATGTTGATGCAACACTGGAAACGATTTCAGCGGCGGCAAATGTTCCTCTTCCAGACGATATGAGAGCAACAATAACTGACTCAGACGACCCAAATGCTTATCCTATCAGCCTTTTTACATGGGTTCTGGTATATAAGAATCAGGACTATGATAACCGTTCGATGGAGGAAGCTGAGGATATTGTAAAGCTGTTGAATTATGTAATTAGTCCTGAAGGACAAAAAGTAGCGGCTCAAATTAATTATGCACCTTTATCGGAGCAGGCCCTCGAAAAGAATCGTAAACTAATAGATCAGATAAATTATAGTGGCTTATCAATTACTCCATAAAAATTGAAAGAACAACTTGGTGAAATGAGAGATAAGATATTCCGGTTTTTACTTTTTTTTGCTGCAGTTATTATTCTGTTATTAACAGCTGGTATTATATATGCATTGGTAAGTAGATCGACTGAAGCATTTCAGGAATATGGAGTATGGGGATTTATTTCCAATCCTGAGTGGGACCCGCGCCCGGCAACTGAAGAGTATGGTGCTTTGTCATTTATAGTTGGAACATTGTATACTGCATTCTTTGCATTATTTCTTTGTGTTCCTTTCTCTTTATCAGTAGCACTATTCAATGGTGAATATTTCAAAGGAAAGAAGATATCATCCTTTGTAAGGTCTATAGTTGATCTGCTTGCTGGTATACCTTCTATTGTTTATGGTCTTTGGGGATTTTATGCAGTAAGACCTTTAGTTATTGATTTGGGCATAAATGCACAGGGCTTTGGCATCTTCCTCTCTTCAATAGTATTGGCAATAATGATTATTCCTTATGCATCGTCACTTAGTACAGAGTTTATTTCAATGGTACCAAATAAACTTAAGGAGGGAGCTTATAGTCTCGGAGCTACTCAGTTTGAAGTAATTCAGAATATTAGCATACCAACTGCAAGATCAGGTATTGTTGCATCATATATATTAGCTCTTGGAAGAGCATTAGGTGAAACTATGGCGGTTACAATGCTTATTGGTAATACTGACAGAGTTCCTAAGGGGCTGAGAGATACTGGTAATACTATGGCTAGTGTTATTGCCAACCAGTTTGGAGAGGCAGATGGAATAAAACTTAGTTCTCTGATTGCAATTGGACTTCTTTTATTTATTATTACAGCACTTATTAATATGGTTGCTAAGTTGGTAATGAAAAAATTAGCAAGTGTATGAGTTTAAAATCAAAATCATCAATAAATTCAAGAAAAGGAACAGACAAGCTTGTTTATTTCCTCGTTTGGCTGTTTTCGTTTTTTGCAATGATTCCGCTTTTCCTAATTTTATGGGATGTAGTCTCTAAAGGATATAAAAATTTTAATATCAACCTGTTCACAAAGGTTACTCCCTCTTCAATGGATGCTTTAATTGCAAATATGAATGGAGATCCCATTCCGGGAGGGGTTTTAAATGGTATTACCGGTTCAATCTTAATTGTAGGGTTAGCTATACTGATCTCAGTGCCACTGGGATTATTTATAGGCATTTACCTTTCTGATAACCGCGATAAAAAATTTGCAGGTTTTATTAGCTATTTAACAGATTTGCTTCAGGGAATGCCATCGATAGTGATTGGTATAATTGCATATGCCTGGGTTGTTAAACCTTTGGGGAGCTATTCAGCAATAGGTGGTAGTGTGGCATTAACTATGATGATGTTGCCTATGATAGTTAGATCCACCGAGGAGACAATGAAAATGTTACCACCATCGTTTAAAGAATCCGGATTGGCTTTAGGATCTTCATATACCAGTGTTGTTTTTAATATATTACTACCTTCCGGATTCGGAGGAATTTTTACAGGTATACTACTAGCAATATCAAGGGTATTGGGGGAAACAGCTCCATTGATGCTTACCGCACTTGGTGCATCTGTGGTTAACTGGAATATAACTGAACCAACCAGTGCATTACCACTTTTAATTTGGGATTTTTATAATGATCCAAATCTGGTAGAACTTGTATGGTCAACATCATTATTATTACTAATTGTCATATTTTGCTTGAACTGGATAGCTAAAATTGTAGCACGCAAATGGAAAATATAGAAAATACGAAAGAATTGAAACCTGTTCTTCAGTTGAAGAATGTCTCTGTCTCTTATAATCCTGGCACCTTCGCTGTAAAAAAAGTGTCAACGGATATTTATCCCAATACTATCACTGCAATTATGGGACCTTCAGGGTGTGGAAAGAGTACTTTGCTGCGTGCAATCAACCGCATGCATGATCTCTATTCTAATATCAAGACAACCGGAGAGATTATCCTGAAAGGAAAAGATATTTTAACAATGGACTCTATGGAAGTACGCCGTCTTGCAGGTATGGTGTTTCAGCAGCCTAATCCATTTCCTACTATGAGTATATATGAGAATGTTCTTGCAGGATATAAACTTAACGGTATACGATTGAGTAAGAAAGAGAAAGATGAGATTGTAGAACAAAGTCTAAAGAGTGTTGCATTGTGGGATGAGGTTAAGGATGTAATGAGCAAGAGAGGTTCTTTTCTGTCAGGGGGGCAGCAGCAACGACTCTGTATTGCACGTGCTTTAGCGCTAAAACCGGAAGTATTGCTGATGGATGAGCCTACTTCTGCGCTGGACCCTATCTCCACAAACAAAATTGAGGAGTTATTGTTGGAACTGAAGCAGAATTTTACTATTATTGTTGTTACTCACAACATGTCACAAGCAGCACGTGTTTCGGACAACTCTATGTTTATGTATCTTGGTGAGCTGATTGAACATGGAAACACAACACAAATGTTTACTAAGCCTAAGAATAAACGTACAGAAGAATATCTGACAGGGGTTTTTGGTTAACCAAAAAATTATTAATCATTATTTGTTGTGAGTTAACTGAATTATAAACAAAAAATAAATCAATAAAGATGGATACTCAGAATGAAAATAGAACCGGCACCCCAGTAGTTGGGATAAAAGATAAATATCTTGATCAGTTACATAGTGATTTTCAGCTGTTGTCTGAAGTGATTCTTACGCAAATGATAAAGGCTGCAGAATTACTTCAGGATAACCATAATACTGACATACTGGACATTCTTAAGAAAAATGAGAAGATTATAAATTCACTGGATCTTACAATAAGGGAGAAGGTTATAAATGCTATTATGCTTTTTACTCCTAGAGCCTCTGATCTGCGAAGGCTGATGTCTTATCATGATATGACTATTTCGATTGAAAGAGTAGGTGATTTGATCGAAAATATCAGCCAGGCACTAAGAGAAATTGATTTTGATGTTCCGGGATTCGAGAGTTATAGAAAACCGGTGGATAAGATGTTTACTCAAACAGATAAGATGTTGAGAAAAGCTGTTTTCGCATATTCCGGCTTGAGCAATGAGATGGCATATGATACTATTTTAATGGATGATAAAGTTGATAAACTAGAACGAAAAATTGAGAAGAAGCTGGCAGAGGATTTTAGCAATAAAGTTCTTGATAAGCAAACACTAGTAAATATAATGAACCTGAATAGTATTTCATATTTTCTTGAACGTATTGGTGATAAGGCTGTTGATATTGCCGAATCGGCAGTTTTTCTTATCGAAGGTAAAGATATAAGACACGATAAAATTGTGAGAATCGATAATAAACCGGATAGTAAATAAAATATCCTTTATTTCATGGAAGAGAGATTATTAGTTGTGGACGATGAGAAGGATATTTGTGATATTCTTAAGTTTAATCTTGAAAATGAGGGGTATATAGTAGATGTAGCCAACTCAGGTGAAGAAGCACTGAAAATATTGAGCAATGTTCATAATCTTATAATTCTTGATGTAATGATGAATGGTATTTCAGGATTTAAAATGGCTGAAATACTGAGGGAAGAGGGTAACTATGTACCAATAATATTTTTAACTGCGAAAAATAGTGAAAATGACTTATTAACAGGCTTCTCACTGGGGGCTGATGATTATATAGCAAAACCATTCTCAGTAAAGGAAGTTATAGCCCGAGTGAAAGCTTTGATAAAGAGAACTTCAATTATTGCTCAACCGGCAGTCACAAAGTGGAGTTTTGAAGGTTTGAATATAGATATTTCAGCCAGTCGTGTAACTATCGATGATAAAGAGGTTTCTCTTACAAAAAAAGAATTTGAAATATTATCTTTGTTAACTCAAGCATCTCCAAAAGTTTTGACAAGAGCTGACATACTGAGCAGCGTTTGGGGAGAGAATGAATATGTTTTGGATAGAACTGTTGATGTACATATAACCCGAATAAGAAAGAAATTGGGAGAGTATGGCAGTATGATAGTAAATCGCTCCGGTTTTGGTTATTACCTTAACTTTAATGATAAAAATGAAAATGAATAGAAGAATATCTTTTAAAAGACGCATTATAATTTATTTCTCATTGATAATAGCTGTATTCACAGTTGGCATTATACATTTTGAGCAAAAGCAGATAATAAAAGAGCGTACAAGAAGTCTTGAACTGACACTTGAGAATAATGCTGATATAGTTTACAAGTATATTAAGAATAATTCTGTATCTCCTGAGCTTGATGCTGAATTGGTTGAACAACAATTACAGTATATGCAACCGGAATTGCGACTGACTATTATCGACTGGCAAGGAAAGGTTCTTTATGATAATCAGGTTGATGTAGAGTTGATGGAAAATCATATTAAAAGACCCGAGATTCAGAAAACTATAACCTTTGGTGAAGGTTCTAATATACGTATGTCAGAAAGTAATGATATCAAGTATTTATATTATTCCAAAAAGTATGACGACAGCGTTTTTATTCGTATGGCATTGCCTTATGATATGAAACTTCAAACTTTTATAAATTCTGAGAATAGTTTTATCTACTTTATACTTCTGTTTCTAATTGCCTGTGTGTTGATGATGTACTATTATGCTAATAGATTTACAAAATCTATGCGTGAACTCAGAGAGTTCTCTTTAAGCCTGAAAAAAGGTAAACCAATACCTGAAGATTTTAAATTCACAGATGATGAAGTGGGAGAGGTGAGTGCTGATATAGTAGAAAACTACAATCTGCTGCAGGAAAACAGAAAAAAACTGGAAAGAGAAAGGGAGAAGCTGTTGCAGCATTTTCAATTATCAGAAGAGGGAATCGCTATATTTTCAGAGAATAGAAAAAAACTATATGCCAATTCTCATTTTTTACAATATCTGAATAATATTCTGGATAAGCCAACTTTGGAGGTAGAACAACTCTTTTCTGACCCATCATTTAAAGATATTGTTGAATTCTTAAATAATAAGAGTCGAAAGAATAATTTATACACAAGACGATTCGAAAAAAGTGGCAAGCAGTTTAACGTTAGAGTTATAGTTTTTGATGATAATAATTTTGAACTATATATCAGTGATATCACAAAATCAGAGAAGACCCGCTTGCTTAAACAGGAGATGACCAATAATATTGCTCATGAGCTAAGAACACCGGTTACAAGTATAAGAGGTTATCTGGAAACGATACTGAGTCTTCATAAGAATCAAGATGCAGAGGGGAATAAAAGAATTCAGAATTTCCTTGAGAGAGCATATGCACAAACAATACGTCTCTCAGAATTGATTCAGGATATTAGTCTGCTTACAAAAATTGAAGAAGCAACTGATAGGTTCGAACTTGAGTCTGTAAATATAAAAGAGCTACTGAGTGAGTTAAAATCGGACTTGACTGTAGATTTAAATGAAAAGCAGGATAATTTTATAATTAATGTGGCTGATGATATTGTAATAAATGGAAGTCGTACTCTACTTTATTCAATTTTCAGAAATCTGGCAGAAAATTCTATCACTTATGGAGGTGAGAATATTAATATTTCTGTTAGTTGTTCTAATGAAAGTGATGATGCATATTATTTTGAGTATTATGATACCGGAGTTGGAATAGAAGAAAAATTTCTGCCACGTATTTTCGAACGTTTTTATAGAATAAATGAGGGCAGAACAAGAAATGATGGAGGGTCCGGATTAGGCCTTTCTATTGTTAAGAATGCAATTCTGTTTCATAAAGGAAATATAATAGTCAAAAATCGTCCCGAAGGTGGGTTATACTTTTTAATCACTTTACCCAAACGAGTTAAATAATTAATTATCTTAAATATACAATATAATGAAATATGTAGGAGCACATGTAAGCGCATCAGGAGGAGTGGAGAATGCGCCACTTAATGCAAAAAATATAGGGGCAAGAGCATTTGCTTTCTTTACAAAAAATCAACGTCAATGGTTTGCGGCACCATATAAGGAGGAGAATATTATAAATTTTAAGTCACGTTGTGAAGAGTTTGGTTATTTAGCAGACTATATATTACCTCACAGTAGCTACCTGATCAATCTGGGCAATCCAACTGATGATGGTGTTAAAAAATCTCGTCAGGCTTTTATTGATGAGATGAAGCGTTGTGAACAGTTAGGTATAAATCGTCTGAATTTTCATCCTGGAAGTCATCTGAATGAAATATCTGTAGATCAATGTCTCGACAGGATAGCAGAATCAATAAACATTGCGCTTGAAGAAACTTCAGGGGTTTGTGCTGTTCTTGAAAATACAGCAGGGCAAGGTACAAATCTGGGGCATACATTCGAACATCTTGCTTATATAATAGATAAAGTGGAGGATAAAAGCAGAGTGGGTGTTTGCCTGGATACTGCTCATACATTGGCTGCCGGGTATGAAATCAGAACACGTGAGGCTTATGAGGAGACTTTTCAGAAATTTGATAGCATAATAGGCTTTAATTATCTGAAAGGTATGCATATAAATGATTCAAAAAAGGAGCTTTCATCAAGAGTAGACCGTCATGACAGCTTGGGTAAAGGTTTAATGAATATGGATCTTTTTTCATTCATCATGAATGATCCACGTTTTGATAATTTACCACTTATACTAGAGACTCCTGATGAATCACTATGGGCTGAAGAGATTCAGTTATTATACTCTTTACAGAAATAGTTTGTGTTCCTATGATATTTATGCACATTTAAATTACTAATATAAAAAATTGCAATTGTAATTATAATATAAGTTTAGATAAAGATAAAGGGGCTGTTCCAAAAGGACAGCCCCTTTATAATTTATTGATATATTATAAACTTAGTTCAGGCTTATTTCATCAACAAAAATAAATGCACGTCTCCCGCTTCCAGGATGCCATTCAGGCATTACAGTAGGCTTAATTGTAATTCTGTAATAACGTGCAGTTACAGGGTCAAATGAGAAGTTATGCGTAGATATATCTGACCAATGTTCACTTTTCTGGTCTGAAATCTTCTCTGTTATAATAGATGAGAAGTTTCTTTTATTGTCTGATGACTCAACAATAATTTCTGAGCTATCAAATATCCAGTCTCCTGTAACAACTGCATTATTTACCTCAATAGAGCTGATTTCAGTTGGTTCCTGCATATCAATTATCGCTACAAGATCATCACCCTGAAAACCTAACCATCTACCTGTACGATAGTTTGTGTTTTTACCTTTAAGTCCATCCACTAACATAGGGGCACCAGAATATTCATAACTGCGAGCCGGGGTAGAAAGTAATTCAACTGGTTTGTATGTTGATTTGCTGATACTTATTACTTCACACAGGATTTTACTTTTAACTCCATTACGAATAGCAACAGCTTTTATTTCAGCATCTTCATCAATAGAAAATGTTCCATCATATAATGTGGAGGATTCTGAAGGATCGCTGCCATCAAGTGTATAGTATACATCAGCATCATCTATGGTTGAAAAGGTAATATCGAGTTTATTTGATTCGAAATTTGGAGTAAACTCACCCTGAACATCAAATACATGTGTAGCATATGTGTAGCCCAGTTTTTCATATTGTTTAATAAGTCGAGGTAACCTTTCAAGGAAGTTCTCATAATTTTTATTCTCTGGCTGCATCCACTGAACTTCACTCATGGCTGCAAGTCTCGGTAAAACCATATACTCAACATGCCAGGATTCTTTAATGTACTCGGTCCACAGGTTAGCTTGAGGTCCAAGAATATGTTTTTTCTCTTCCTCTGTCAGGATATCAGGTGCAGGTTCAAATCTGTATACCTGCTCAACAGGCAGGAATCCTCCGATCCCAAATGGCTCTTCAGCAGAATTCTGTGCCTGATAGTAGTCAAAATAAGCATAAGTGGTTGGTGTCATAATCACATCATGTCCCATCTTTGCTGCCTGAATGCCGCCATCCATTCCTCGCCATGACATAACTGTTGCGTTAGGCGCCAGTTCACCTTCTAATATCTCGTCCCATCCAATAATTCTTCTGCCGTGACTATTCAGGAATTCTTCCACACGGGCAGTCACATAACTTTGAAGGAAATGTTCTGCTTTATGACCATCTTTATCTTTTAGACCCAGCTCTTTAATACGAGCCTGACATAGAGAGCACTCTTCCCATCTGGTCTTTGGAGCTTCATCACCACCGATATGAATATATTCTGAAGGGAAAATCTCCATCACTTCTGTAAGTACAGCTTCAAGAAATTCAAAAGACTCTTCTTTACCAGCACATAATATATCATCAAATACACCCCATTCGCCAACTACCTTATAAGGTCCGCCAGTACAACCTAACTCAGGATAAGCAGTCAGAGCTGCAAGCATATGGCCAGGCAGGTCTACCTCAGGTATTACTGTGATGTATCTCTCTCTGGCATATTCAACCACCTCTTTTAATTCCTCTTTAGTATAGTATCCGCCATGAGGAGTCCCATCATACTCGCCAGAATTACGTCCTATCACAGTTTCACTTCTCATTGATCCTACTTCAGTGAGTCCTGGATACGAGTCAATCTCAATTCTCCAGCCCTGATCATCTGTAAGATGCCAGTGAAACCTGTTTACGTTATGAAGAGCTAGCATATCTATATACTTCTTAATGAACTCAACTGGTTGGAAATGACGTGCAATATCAAGACTCATTCCTCGGTATGCAAATCTGGGCTCATCATTTATAGTTGCAGCTGAATACAATACAGAACCAACTCTATCTATTGGTGTTGCTTTTCTTAATGTTTGAATTCCATAGAATACACCTGCTTCAGATGCTCCCTTAACGGTAATTGCTTTACTATTTACAACTATTTTATATGCTTCTGAATTATCACTTTCAAGTCCTGTTGAAAGAATAATAGCATTTTCATCCTGAGTTTCAGTATCTAAAGAAGTTTTAATTCCTGTGGCAATACTTATGTATTCAGCCAAAAACTCTGCATTACGCTTCATTTTATCATTACCATCAGGATAAATAATTTTTGTTGATGAGGTAAGAGTAAAAGCTTCACCGGTTTCCTTAGTAATCTCTTTTGGAAGAGGTACTACCTCATAATTAGCTTCAGAAGTACCTCGTCCTCCTATGCCGCATGAGGTAATAAAACCTAAAAGCAAAAAGAAAAATAACTGTTTAAACATTTGCATTATATTTATAATTTAAATTGAGTTGTCTATTTAATTTGGGACTTTTTCATCTTTGAAGTGCTTCAATGGTCTTTCTGACAATTTCTGAGCTTGTAACCTGTTCTTCAAACTCATTAATTACAACTGTTGTACCACCCATTTTTAATCCAGGGTTTCGATACAGCATACCACTTTCAATACTTTCCCTTGCAGAAAGATGAAACTCTTTTGCACCTGTTTCTTTAGCAAGAAATGCTATATTTTCAGCATTAACGCCACTACCTGGCATAATTATAATACGATCACCTGCTTTTCTTACTAATTCTTTAAGAAGACTGACACCTTCCGCCGCTTTTGGCTTTTGACCTGAAGTAAGTATTCTGTCAAATCCAAGTTCAATAATCTTTTCTAGAGCAACAAAAGGATCTTTACACATATCAAATGCTCTGTGAAATGTAACACTCAAATCTCCTGCAGCTTCAATAAGCTCCTTATTTCTTTTAATATCAATATCTCCATCAGCAGTCAGACATCCAAATACAACACCATCTGCACCTAAATTGACGGCATTTTTTATATCTTGAAGCATAATTTTATGTTCAAGGTCGTCATATAAAAAATCACCACCACGTGGACGAATAATCACGTTGAGTTTTATGTTCAAAAGTTGACGTGCCAAAATGATATCGCCATAAGATGGAGTAGTTCCTCCTTCAGGAATACCGGCACACAACTCTACACGATAGGCACCACCTTTTTGTGCTTCAACACAGCTCTTTACTGAATTAGCACAGATCTCGAGTAAGTATTCGTTTGACATATGATTTAATAAATATGATTAGAAAATAAAATATTTAAATTAAGGGTGCAAACATAATAAAATATAATGATTTTATAGTGGATTCTGCTGTTATGTTACTGTAATTTTTAATAAAAACAGGTTTTAAACAAAACACTATATTTTAAATATTGCTTGCACTCACAAAATGACTACTAAGATAAGACTGGATTAACTAAAGTCTTAAAAACTAAATTAATAGAAATATTGTTTTAATTAATAAGAACTCTTTCCAATGCTCAACCATTTAATTCTTACCAGTATGAAAGATATAATATTTCAGATTCAAATTGTCCTTAGAGGTAGTAAGCCTAAGATCTGGAGACGTGTATTAATACCTTCTGACATGTCTCTGGCTGACTTTCATGAAGTGATTCAGACATCTATGGGATGGGAAAATTCACATCTTCATTATTTTGAGAAAAACAATACATTTTATACATTGAAAATTGAAGGAGATGATTTTTTGGATGAGAACAATAAAATAGACTATAGAGATTTAACTGTTGCTGATCTGCTTACTAAAAAGCACGATAGGATTACCTATGAGTATGATTATGGTGACAGATGGGAGCATGATATCTTTCTTGAGGATATAACAACAGTCAATCCACAGATTAAATATCCTGTTTGTATAGAAGGTAAGATGAGTTGTCCTCCTGAAGATTGTGGAGGAATAAATGGATATCATGATATTCTATTTATACTAAAAAATCCTCAACACAAATATTATGAAAATTATAAAGATTGGCTTGATGAGAGATTCGATCCGGAGTATTTCAATATAGATGAAGTTAACAGAAGATTACATTACTGAACATATTGTTTCTTTCTTTTAATTAACTTCTTATATAAAATACGGAGAATAAAAACTATCAATATTACTATTAAAATTGCTACGATAATTGGTATTATCAAAGACAGGATAGAAAATCCCGTAGCTGCCACACCCTCAGTTGTGGAAACTACGGGATTACCTGCCCCTGCTGTAAATTTAGATGAAAATAGTCGTGTAATTGTACTGCCACTTTGAATTGTGGCTGCTGCTCCACCTCCTACAATAAAACCTAATATCCATTTCATCCATTCGTTTTCTGCAGGGAAAACAGATGTCATCAGCAGTGTACCTGCAACAATTGAAAGTGGTGTTGCAATGGTGTCTATTAAATTATCAATAAATGGAATATAATATGCCAAAACCTCCAAAACTGCTGCTGCACCAAAACATATGAGGGCAGGAGTTGACCCCATCCATTCGAAACTTTCACCTAATGGCAAGACTCCAAAGTGAGAAGCAATTCCTGCTATGAGAAGTGGTATAAATACTCTGAAACCTGCACTGGCACTCAAACCAATTCCTAGAGCAATTGCACTGACAGTTTCCATATAGATTTACTATTTTTACTTTATCCAGGTTTACTTAATATACTACTTCATTGGTAAATGCTTCATAAGTAATTCTTTACTTTTTAAAATATTCTCGCGGCCGCTGGATTCAATTCCATACCATCCTCTGAAACCTCTATCATATGTCATTTTAATCATTTTTTCAGTAAGTTCATCAGACGGCTGATTTCTAAAAGACATACCACCTGCATAAGGAAGAGTTTTTTCCAGAAATCCTACATTGTCAAATTCAGCTCCGGGTTGCCTCCAATCAGGAAGAACTCCAAAGTATTTACTGTTAACCACTTTCATTAAAGAAACTAACCAGTCGGCATCATTTGATACACCTCCATGATTTTCAATCAGTATGCTAATATTAGCCGGAACGGCATACTCCAGCATCATATTATATGTTTCGGCAGACCATTTAAGAGCTTCTCCTTTATCAATATCTTTTGCACCAATACAGTTTGTACGAATTGCGTGGCAACCAAGGTACTGAGCAATATCTATCCATTTTCTGTGATTAGTAACAGTCTGCTTCCTTTCCTCTTTTGATGGAGTACAAGTTTCACCTTCTGCATCAACCATAATCAATACCATTTTAACACCATGTTCATCTGCATTCCTTTTTAATCGATTTAAATAAGTAGCAATAGGAACTTCAAACAGTGTGTTAACGAATTCAATACCGCTTATACCAAAATCTTCGCGAGCGATTCTGGGAAAGTCTAATGTTTTCCACTCACCTTTATTTATTTCATCAACTAACGCCCACTGAGCAAGAGAAATGTTATTTTCTCCTATCCACTGAGAGCCTGCAGCAGCTATTGTACTGTTTCTTGAGTATGCCTGTTGCATATTTAATAATGAAGGAGCAATAAATGAGCCTGCTCCAATTGCTAATGTTTTTTCAAGAAAACCTCTTCGGGATACTTTTTTCATACTATTAAGTTTTCACTGTTAATTATATTAGTTATTATTTCTATTTAAATCATTTAATTTCCCAGCCTTTTCTGTATTCAGAACGATATAAATATTGGTTTGCATCCTGTATATTTGTAATAGTCATGTTCTTGTGATCATAATTAATCTTCTTTCCAGTTCTAAATGCTGCTGCAGCTAAATGTGCAGTCTCAATTATTGGCCAGGAGCTAAGGAAATTACCAGGTGATTGCTTGTTGTTTAAGATTGCTTCTATCCAGACATCAGTAGAGTTTACACTTGTTCTTGAACGAGGTATCTCTTTTGAGCCTGTAACTTCGATCATTTTTGATACTGGTATTATGACAGGGTTTTCGCATCTGAATCCACCTAAGATCTTACCTTTATCACCCACAAACATCATTCCCTCACTTTCGAAAACTTTATTATCAACTTCTAACTCCGGTGGAGTAGGAGGTCTCATTCCTCCATCATACCAGAATAGATCAAAAGGACCACAGTTTTCAGATGCACTAAATTTCCACCTTACTATTGAAGATAATGGAAATGCAACACTGTTTGGTACATCCTTCATTTCATCAAACTCACCAATTGTTTTAGTTGTTGTTCCCATTGTTTCAACAGCAAATGGAGGCGCATCTACACCTAATGTTGTGAACAGAGGCCATAGACTGTAAATTCCCATGTCTGCAATACTTCCGGCGCCAAAATCATACCAACCCCTGTAGACTGTATGTGTATAGTTTGGATGATACGGTCTGTCAGGCCATGCTCCCAACCATAAGTCCCAATCAAAACCTTCAGGAATTTCAGGACGATCTTTAAAAGTAGTTTGCCATTGTTGCCATACTGGACGATATGACCAGTTATGTATTTCCTTTAGGTTTCCAATTACTCCGTCGTCAATCCATTTTTTTACAGTTTGATATCTATCATGTATAGCGCTCCAGGCAAGCATATGAGTTATTAGATTGGGTTTACTTTTAACTGCCTCAAAAATGGCTCTTGTTTCATGAACTCTATTACCTAATGGTTTATGAGAGATAACATGTTTGTTTTTTTCAAGAGCTTTTAAAATTATAGGAGGATAAGCATGATCAGGAACAACAATTTTTACTGCATCTATATCGTTTTCTTTCTCAAGCATTTCCCTGAAATCTGAATATGCAGTACAACCAGAATAACTGTTTTTATTTCTTTCTTTAGCGTAATATTTATTTACAAAACTCTGACCACAGTCACGTCCTGCTGTTACATTAACCTCACCTCCCCAGGTTGAATCACCCAGAAGTTTTCTTACACTTTTCTTCAAATCACTGCCAGGTCCCCACTGATGATAACCAATAGGATATTTATTTGGATCACATACCGAGACAATATGAACTCTTTTATCGGGAATTAGATTTATTAATTCACCCATTTGTTGCATACCAACTCCAATAAGTCCTATGTTTATTCTATCACTTGGAGCTACAAATCCAACACCACCCAATACATTTCTTGGAATTACTGTAAATGCTATTGCCGATCCGGTATAGTTTAAAAAATCACGACGTTTAATCTTTTTCATATCCTTATAGTGTTTTCAAATTATAAAATCACTTTTATTAATCATTAAAATGATAAGGATCTTCATAAAAGATTAGAAAGAGAAGGGTAACAAAACCAAAGATATAGAAAAATATATTGAAATAACTAAATATATCAAGTTTCTTTTATTTAAGTGTATCATCTTGAATATAATAATTAAGTTGTGAATTTTAAATAGCCAACAGGAATCGTTACAGAGCTTATTGCTATCTTTGCAGTTTATACAATATTCAAAAGTTAATATGGTAATTAAAGGTGTAATATTTGATTTTAACGGGACACTCTTTTTCGATACTCAACTGCATAATCAGGCATGGGATATTTTTCTAGAAAGATATTCACTAAATCTTGATGATGAAGAAAAAGATCGAAAAATTCATGGTAAAAATAATGCTGATATACTTGCAAATATCTTCAAAAAAGAGTTTTCATCAGATGAAGTTCAGAGATTAATAATTGAGAAAGAGAGTATATATCAATCACTTTGTTTGAAGCAGGAGATGAATCTTGCTCCCGGTGCAGTGGAGTTTTTTAAATATCTACAATCAAAAGATATTCCCTTCACTATTGCAACTGCATCAGACCTTTTTAATGTTGAGTTCTATTTCAAACATTTAAATCTTGGAGAGTACTTCAATTTTGACAAAGTAGTGTATAACGACGGTACAATGAAAAGTAAGCCCAATCCTGAGATTTTTGTCAGAGCAATGAAAGTGTTAAATGTCAAACCGGAGAATGCATTGATTTTTGAAGACTCATCATCCGGAATTGGTGCTGCTGAAAACTCGAAAGTCGGAAAAATTATAATAGTGAACTCAACCAACTCTGAATACAGTAACTACAATCATGATGTTATAACTTCGTTCAATGAGATTGACAAGTCGATTTTCTGATAAATTGAAACATAACTATAGCAGCAGAATTTTAATCCTGTTATTAATCTGTAATTTTATAAATCAGAATCATATTTTACATAAAATATTCCTTTGTAACACAATCTTGAAATAAAAGTTACATAAATCTGAAAAATAAGGGAAAAAGGAATGATATGTATGTATGCCAAGGTCACAGAATCGCTTTTTTCACCATTAGGTAAGGAATTAATATACACAGCTGATAAAATAAATATCAGCAGTGATATAATTAATTGTTTTCTATTGATCTTGCTTTGTGTAAGATATGTATAAGCTGATAATCCCAAAAAAATTGAAACAGCTACATTTTTGATGTAGTATTCATCAGAGTCTGCAACTAGTCCCAGCCATTGAGGAAGCTTAATAAGCAGACTAACCAGAAGGCAGGAAATTATCAGCTTGAAAATGTCATTTTTTAAAACCATAAAGACTCATGATTTTATTGTATATATCTATGTTCTCATATATTCCTGCAAACTTTTCTGCACCAGTGCCGTAAGAAAATACAGGTACCATTACAGAGGTGTGACCTGTTGATCCCCATGCAGCTTTAACCTCTCCAGTTTCAAAACTGCCTCCTGTAAGTGCCATTCCACCAGTTTCATGGTCAGCTGTAATCACAACAAGTGTACCCGGGTTCTTGTCTGCATAATCAAAAGCCACCTTAATTGTTCTATCGAAATCAATCATTTCATTTACTACACCTTCTGCATTATTGTCGTGACTTTCCCAATCAATCTGAGAGCCTTCAACAATAAGGAAAAATCCTTTTGAATTATTATCAAGTATATCCAGAGCTGTTTGAACACTCTCAGGTAGAAATTCTCCTCTTTCAGGATAAGTTGCCGGGTGTTCATCTGCAATTAGTGCTGCCAGTTTACCGGAAGTTGTTTGTTTTACATCATTCATATCAAAAGCAACCTTGAATCCTTT
Organism: Lascolabacillus sp.; assembly: GCF_028696275.1. NCBI lineage: Bacteria > Pseudomonadati > Bacteroidota > Bacteroidia > Bacteroidales > Porphyromonadaceae > Lascolabacillus > Lascolabacillus sp. The sequence continues at coordinate 53,036 of NZ_JAQVHI010000002.1, read as the reverse complement.
ATCTTTCAATTGTTTAAAAAGATCTACTTTATCTGAACGATCAGCAAAATATTTCTTTCCACCACCAATAAACAGTGTGATATCTGAATTTACAAAATCAACAGCAATCTCTTCCTGCATATTTCTGTTTGGCTGATGTGCAACGAAGGATGCCGGTGTAGCATGTGTAATTGCACAACTTGCAACAACACCTGTGGATTTACCATTTTCAGCTGCATATTCAAGTATTGATTTAACATCATTTCCTTTAGCATCAACACCAATTGCACCATTATTTGTTTTTGTACCGGTTGCAATTGCGGTACCTCCTGCTGCAGAGTCTGTAATATAACTGCTGGCTGAATAAGTTTTAGAAAATCCTACATATTGTGATTTTTCAAGATTTAGCCCATTATTAGCTGTAATGCCCGAATAGACCTGACTAACACCCATTCCGTCTCCAATTAACAGAATAACATTTTCAACTATAGGCGCTTCCGTTGATATTAATGTTGTATTTTTTGTTGAAGAACATTGTACTATAATTAAAGACAGTACGATAAGCAATGGGATAGTAATTTTTCTCATAACTTTTGATTGGTTTTAGATATTTTTTCTGATTATACATTGTTAATAGTAAGCAAATTTAAACTTATTATTCTGAAATAATATCTATAATTGGTTATATTTGTGTATCATTTAAATTCTTCTTGTGAAACAGTAACTAAATTTAATTCTTCCTGCCAGAGAAGTAACTCTTGTGGGTTGATAAATATTAACAGATTAATTGATTGATTAACAATGAAAAACGCAGACTTAAAGGTTCAACCATCCGATCGTTTAAAGTCGTTGGATGCGTTAAGAGGGTTTGATATGTTTTGGATAATGGGGGCAGAAGAAGTTTTCATTCTGCTGGGTGCATTAACAGGTTGGCCGGTTCTGGAATGGTGGGCCGGGCAAATGACCCATGTTGAATGGCATGGTTTTCAAGCCTATGATATGATATTCCCATTGTTCCTTTTTATTGCTGGTGTATCTTTTCCTTTTTCTGTATCAAAAAGATTGGCTGTAAAAGGAGGAAAGCAAGCACTATATCGACATATCTTTAAAAGAGGTCTTATTCTGGTGCTCCTTGGATTAATATATAATAACGGTATCATTTTCAATATAGAGGCTATGCGTTTTCCAAGTGTACTTGGACGTATTGGACTGGCTTGGATGTTTGCAGCACTGATTTTCATGAAAACAAAGAACTGGAAATCAAGAATGGTGTGGTTCTGGGGGTTATTGATATTTTATTGGTTACTATTCCTTATATTTAAAGCACCTGATTTTGGTGACCCTGACAGATATTCAATGCAAGGAAATATATCAAGTTATATTGACAGGACAATTCTACCAGGCAGGTTGTGCTGCTACGAGTTTGGAGATAATGAAGGAATATTACCTACTATAGCGGCTGTTAGTACCGGACTTTTAGGTATGCTTGTAGGTGAACTTCTAAAGAATACCTATAAGCCTATGAAGAAAGTTCTCTACATGGCAATAGGAGGAGTAATACTAATCATCATCGGTCAGATATGGAATCTGGTTTTCCCTATCAATAAAAACTTATGGTCTAGCTCATTTGTATGCTATGTTGGTGGAATAAGTATAATACTAATGACAATCTTTTATCTGATAATTGATGTTTGGAAGTATCAAAAATGGGCATTTTTCTTTGTTGTAATCGGTATGAACCCCATTACAATTTATCTCGCTAACAGAATTATAGGATTTGGAAGGGCAACAGACTTTTTATTTGGAGGAATTGCAGAACTGCTTCCTGAAGCATGGTCTCCACTAATTATTGCAATTGGATATGTTATAGTTGGATGGTTATTCCTGTATCTGCTATATAAAAAGAAGATTTTCCTCAAGGTATAACTATTTGCTTTTTTTAGTCATTTTTTCCAGCAAGAAGGGGATAGTCCCTCTTGCTGGATTTTTTTATGGTTAATAGTTTTAATCTTTAAACTGTTTCTGTTTTAATGAATTAAAGTGTTGGCAAATATATTTAAAATATTAAATTTGTCGTATGTTTGCTGATGTATAATAACCATGAATAAATTATATGAGTATCACGTTAGAGAATACCTTACCTCCATATCCTCATTTTCAGGAAGGCATACTACGTGCACCTAACAGAGGTTATAGATTAACAAAGTTACAGACTAAAATAGCTTTAAAGAACGCTCTAAGATACATACCTCCTGAACAGCACTCATTGCTGGCACCAGAATTTTTAGAAGAGCTTAAAGCCAGGGGTAGAGTTTAAGTGGATTGCATGCTGATCTTTTAAAAACAGACAGAGCAGCAATGGAATGTATTGATCCTGAAAGGAGTGGGCAGGACAGAGATAACTGGGTCTGGATTCGTGATGCTGAAAAGAACAGACTGGTAATTGGTACTCAGGCACGTATATTATATCAGGATGCTGAAGGACGACTAAAAATTGCGCTTCGATTCAGTGAGATGGTTAGAAATGGAGAAATTGGTCCTGTTATGCTTGGGCGTGATCATCATGATGTGAGTGGTGCAGATTCACCCTTCAGGGAAACTGCCAATATAAAGGATGGCAGTAATATTATGGCTGATATGTCAGTACAATGTTTTGCTGGTAATGCAGCCCGAGGAATGAGTTTGGTTGCACTTCACAATGGAGGTGGTGTTGGTATAGGTAAAGCAATTAACGGTGGATTTGGTATGGTACTTGACGGAAGTGAAAGAGTTGATGAAATACTTCGTTCTGCTATACTTTGGGATGTTATGGGTGGTGTTGCCCGCAGATCCTGGGCAAGAAATACTAATGCTATGAAAACAGTAAAAGAATTTAATATTAACCACTCTCAGGAATATAAAATCACAGAACCTTATTTGGTTAATGAGAGATTATTAAATGATATTATCTGAAATATTGCTAAATTGCAATTCATTATTGAGAACTTGTTAAGCATAACTATATAGTTAAAACATTAAACAGAAACTAATATATTGATGAATAAAATCATAGAGTGTGTTCCAAATTTTAGTGAGGGACGTGATAAGCAAATAGTAGAAAAGATTGCGGATGCATTCAGTGCGAAAGACAATGTAAAACTACTTGATTATAGTAGTGATGCTGACCATAACAGATCGGTAATCACTGTAGCAGGTGAACCCGAAGCTCTTAAGGAAGCTGTAATTGAAGCAGTAGGAATAGCAGTTGAGCTTATTAATCTGACTAAACATAGTGGTCAGCATCCAAGAATGGGGGCAGTGGATGTAATTCCTTTTATTCCTATAAAGAATGTAACAATGGATGAGGCAATAACATTATCAAAGGAGGTGGGAGATGCTATCGGAGAAAAATATAATCTGCCTGTTTTTTTATATGAGAAATCGGCTACACAACAACATCGCGAAAATCTTGCAAATGTACGTAAAGGTGAATTTGAAGGGTTAAAAGAAAAAATGCTTTCTCCTGAGTGGAAACCTGATTTTGGTCCATTACAACCACACCCTACTGCAGGTGCTGTAGCTGTTGGCGCCAGAATGCCTTTAGTGGCATATAATGTAAATCTTAATACATCAGATTTAGAAATTGCAACTGCGATTGCTAAAAAAGTGAGACATATTGGTGGAGGACTTAGATTTTGCAAAGCAATGGGTGTTGAATTGGAGGATAAAGGCATAACTCAGGTGTCTATGAATCTGACCGACTATACAAAAACTTCAATCTACAGAGCACATGAAATGGTGAGAATGGAAGCAAAAAGGTATGGAGTGACTGTTGCCGGTGGCGAAGTAATAGGATTGGTACCTTTGGAAGCACTTGTTGATTCTGTAGCATATTACCTGGGATTGGATAATTTTTCAATTAAACAGGTTCTTGAAATTAAACTAATGGAATAGACTGATGAATTGGTTAGAACTGATTGCTGTAATTCTTGGAATACTTAGTGTTTGGTATGCTCGCAAGGAGAAAATACTTGTTTTCCCTTTCGGAATTGCAAACGTGTCGATTTACATATACATTTGCTTCATTGCCAAATTATTTGCTAATGCAGGTATTAATATTGTATACCTTATTTCAAATATCTTCGGCTGGTATATGTGGTCAGGTAAAAGTGACAATCAGAGGTTAGAGATAAGCAAAAACACAATTAAACAAAATGTAATATCATGGTTTTCAGTAGTATTGATATATATAATTGTATTCTTTATTCTGCGTTGGGTAAACAGAGATAATATTGAATATATGGAATCTTATCTGCCATGGATAGATTCGTTCAATACTGCATTTTTTTTGGTGGCAACAATTTTAATGGCTGTAAAGAAGATCGAGAACTGGTTGTTCTGGATAATTGGTGATATAATATCAATTCCAATTTTTGCTTCTCAAGGTTTGTTTTTTACATCTATACAGTACACTGTATTTCTTATACTGGCAATTCTTGGATGGAAAGAGTGGAGGCAAAAATTAAAAAGTAAAATTGTCAACAATGAGTAACCTTATAATTAAAAATGCATCACAGGTAGTTACATGCAGCGGTTTTGAAGGAAAACGCGGCAGGGAGATGTCAGATCTTAGTATAATTGAAAATGGTACTGTAATTGTAACTAATGGTCTTATTTCTCATATTCTAAAGCAAGATGAAAAAGTTGATGTAAATCTGTCCGACTATCATGTACTTGATGCTTCCGGTAGAGCATTGTTACCTGGTTTCGTAGATCCGCATATTCATTTTGTATTTGGTGGATATCGGGAGGAGGAATTTTCATGGAGAATGAGAGGTGACAGTTATATGGAAATCATGAACTGGGGAGGGGGCATTTTAAGTACTACTCTTAAGACTCGTGAAGCCTCGGAAGATGAGTTGATTAAGTCTGGCAAAATGCGGCTTGATGCTATGTTGCATCTGGGAATAACTACTGTGGAAGGCAAAAGTGGTTATGGTCTCGATAAGGAAACTGAAATTAAGCAACTGCGTATCATGAAGTACTTAAATGAAGTTCATCCAATTGAAATTGAGCAAACCAGAAGGTATCTGGAAGCTGCCAGACAATATGGATTTAAACTGAAAATGCATGCTGATGAAATTGCTCATTGACCGCTTTTTCATTGAGAGAAAAATATGCAAGAGCTCGTGAAATGATAGATTCAGGTTGTATTGTTGCTTTGGCAACCGACCTTAATCCGGGAAGCTCATTTTCTTCATCAGTACCTCTTCTGTTTGCAATTGCATGTATTTATATGAATATATCACCAGAAGAAGCTGTTACAGCATTTACAATTAATAGTGCTGCTGCAATCGGCCGTGCGGATAAAATAGGTAGTATTGACATTGGGAAGCAGGGTAATATGATTTTACTGCAATATCCATCTTATAAATTTCTACCGTATAATGTTGGAATGAATATAGTTGAAAAAGTAATAATAAAAGGAGAAGTTGTTATATGAAACTAGCATATATGCATGTTACATATGATACCTTTGAATAAAAAACTAATCATATGAAACTACAAGACTTAACATTAAAGGAATTTCTGGAGAAGACAGCTTCAAATGATGCAGTGCCAGGTGGTGGTTGTTCTTCAGCACTTTTGGCTGCAATTGCAGCTTCATTAACTGAGATGGTTGCCAAGCTGACAATTGGTAGAAAAAAGTATTCAGATGTTGAGGAGCGAATGAAAGAGATCGCTATGATTATGTCTGAGAACAGAGCTCAGTTTATTAATGACATTGATAGAGATGCGGTCTCATATCAACTTGTTATGGATGCATATCAACTACCTAAAAACAGTGATGAAGAGATTGCTCAACGAAATAGGAAAATTCAGCATGCAACTAAAATTGCATCCTATATTCCAATGTCAATTGCTCAAAGAGCATACTGTATGAAAGATTTGATAAAAGAAACAATACAGAAAGGAAATATAAATGCTAATTCTGATGGCAAGGTAGGGCTGTTGGCATGTGAAGCAGCTATCAAAGGTTCATTGTTAAACGTCAGGATAAATTTGGAAAATATCGATGATGAGGAATTTGTATATTACATGACAGAGAAATGCAATGAAATAGAAAATAATACCTTCTGACAAACAACAGAATTATGAAAAACATTTATTTAATCGGGCAAAAAGAACTTACTATTGAAGATCTTGAATGGATTTTGTCTAATAATATTAAAGTGGAACTTGCACCGGAAGCCAAAGAGCGAATACAAAAGTGTCGTGATTACCTCGATAGCAAAATTGAGAAAGAGCAATCTCCATTATATGGAATAACCACTGGGTTTGGTTCTTTGTGTGATCGCACTGTTTCGAATGAAGACCTTAGCACGCTGCAGGAAAATCTGGTAAAATCACATGCATGTAGTGTTGGTGATGAAGTTACGCCACTAATAGTTAAATTAATGTTTATTCTTAAAGCTCATGCATTGTCACTGGGATATAGTGGGGTACAGGTAGCAACTGTACAGAGAATGCTTGATCTCTTTAATAATGATATTCTGCCTATTGTTTATGATAAAGGTTCATTAGGTGCATCAGGCGATTTGGCACCACTTGCTAATCTTTTTCTTCCTCTTATTGGTGTTGGAGATGTTTTTTATAAGGGGAAAAAGCAAGATATAGGTTTTGTGCTTGATGAGTTTGGATGGGAGCCTATCAAATTACAGAGTAAAGAGGGTCTGGCGCTGTTAAATGGTACACAGTTTATGTCGGCACATGGAGTATATGCAATTATGAAGGCCCAGCGGTTGTCAGTCAGAGCCGATTTGATAGCTGCAATGTCGTTAGATGCATATGATGGTCACATTGAGCCATTTGAGGAAAAACTACACCTTATACGACCACATATTGGTCAGCTCGAAACAAGTCAGAATATCTGCAGGTTCCTCGAAGGTAGCGAGATTATCACCAGAGAAAAACAACATCTGCAGGATCCATATTCCTTTCGCTGTATACCACAGGTTCACGGGGCAACAAAAGATGCTATTGATTATGCAAAGTCGGTTGTTCATACCGAGATTAATTCGGTAACCGACAATCCAACAATCTTTCCTGATGATGATAAGATTATCTCAGGAGGCAACTTTCATGGTCAACCTTTGGCTATCGCATATGATTTTCTTGCAATTGCTATGGCTGAGCTGGGTAATATCTCCGAAAGACGTATTGCGCAATTGATACTGGGAAAAAGAGGTCTGCCTGAATTTCTGGTGGCAAACCCGGGGCTTAACTCAGGGTTCATGATTCCACAATATGTTGCAGCCTCTGTTGTAAGTCAAAATAAGATATACTGCTCCCCGGCAAGTATTGATTCTATTGTCTCTTCAAATGGTCAGGAGGATCATGTTAGTATGGGTGCTACATCGGCAATAAAGCTTCTTAAGGTGATGGACAATCTGGATATAATACTTTCAATAGAGTTGATGAATGCTGCTCAAGCACTTGAGTTCAGACGCCCGCTGAAATCATCACCAATAATCGAAAAAGTGCTGAAGGGATATCGTAAAGAGGTTCCCTTCATTGATGAGGATATTGTTATGTATAAGGAGATACGTAAAACCTCCTCATACCTCAACAGGTTACAAGTTTCTGCACTTTAGCTGTCATTTTATTTAAAATACCCCTTTATTTCAGACATAACAATAACAAAAGGTCATGAATAATGACTTTTTAATTATCTTTGTTCTCTTTCAAATGATTAATAAGTTAAATATATTTTTAAATGGTAGAAACAGTTAGAAAATCGCTCAGAGATTCTGCAGCGGCAAGATGGACTGCACTTTTGATTGTATCTTTTACAATGATGTGCGGATACTTTTTAACAGACGTATTGTCACCAATAGTAGGTTTACTTGAAAGTCAGTTAAACTGGACACGAGCTGATTATGGAGTATATACCAGCTCATACGGTTGGTTTAATGTTTTTCTTGTAATGCTTATTTTAGGAGGAATAATTCTTGATAAACTGGGGATAAGAATAACAGGTCTTGGAGCTACTGCTCTGATGGTAATTGGTACTGCTATAAAATATTGGGCAGTGTCTACTCACGTATTAGATGGTGAAACAATTATGGGGCTTAATGCTCAGCTTTTTTGGGCTTGTATTGGTTTTGCTGTTTTTGCCGTTGGTGTTGAAGTAGCCGGTATCACTGTATCTAAGATAATTGTAAAGTGGTTTAAAGGAAAAGAGATGGCAACTGCAATGGGTATGCAGGTGGCATTAGCAAGAGTTGGTACTGCATTTGCATTAGGGTTCTCTGTGCCTATTGCCAGAGCTCTGGGAGTTATAGATGTGTCACGTCCTGTATTAGTTGCCCTAATTGGTCTATGTATCGGTCTTATTGCATTTATAGTTTATATGGTGATGGATAAGAAACTGGATGCATCTGAAGCTAATGATGTGCAGGCAGAAATAAGTCACGAAGATGAATTCAAAATTTCAGATATAGGAAAAATTTTAACAAACAAAGGGTGGTGGTATATTGCAATATTATGTGTACTCTTTTACTCAGCTGTTTTCCCTTTCCTGAAATATGCAACTGACTTGATGGTAAATAAGTTTGGTGTTGATCAAAATATAGCAGGTTTAATACCGATGCTGTTGCCTTTTGGAAATATACTACTCACTCCATTGTTTGGAGGTATTTACGATAGAAAAGGAAAAGGTGCCTCAATTATGATAATTGGCTCTTTATTACTTATAGTTGTTCACGCTTTATTCTCAGTTCAGATGCTCAATAACTGGATTATTGCTATGATTCTTGTAATAATACTTGGGGTAGCTTTCTCACTTGTACCTTCAGCAATGTGGCCTTCTGTGCCGAAGATTGTTCCGGAGAAACGACTGGGAACAGCATATTCCTTAATATTCTGGGTGCAGAACTGGGGATTGATGGGAGTTCCTTTACTGATTGGCTGGGTGCTTGAAAAATATTGTATTACAGGTCAGACTATGAGAGATGGAATGATGGTTAATACATACGATTATACTCTTCCAATGCTTATCTTTACTGGTTTTGGTCTGTTAGCACTAGTTTTTGCATTTTTACTTAAAGCAGAAGATAAGAAAAAAGGTTACGGTCTAGAGTCACCAAATATTGAAGGTTAATATAGATTTTGACTAGTCCTAAATAACCGTTACAGGTTTTTACAGAGCGGTTTTTTTTAGTACTAGTCATGTCATACGACATACCACGTATATCATTTCTTTGCCCACCATAGCGGAGTAAGGACTTCATCTTTACCATTAGAGAGGAATCCTGTTGCAATAGCATATCCATCTGGATTTGTATTTGGTAACGAAGATGGATACTTTAATCTCTGAGGGAAGAATCTAACGCTATTGGTCATATAATTACTTGAAGTTAAATCAGGCAAATCGTTATTTGGCAATTCAACAGCAATATTTTCGAAGAATGGTAATCCCAGACGACGGTGATCGCTCCATGCTTCAAGTGGTAACCAAGGCATATGTGCAATATATTTCTGTGTAATTATTTTTGTCAACTGGTCATTCTTTACAGTTCCATTCATATAAATTGTATTTGATGGGAAAGTATAATTAAATGTACCCGGCTGCCTTTTCGATATCAGTTAGTTTTTAATATTATTAAAAGATATTTTATGAGGTTATTATATTTATCTCAAAAGACAGTAACAAAATTAAACATAATACAAGAATAAATACACATTAAGGGCTGAAAATTGATATATATAACAATAATTAACCACTAAATTATAAACAATAAAAAGCTTTCATAACTAATTTAAATTATTGCATGATTATTACTTTATTCCTTAATATATGAGTAATATAAGAGGAATGTAAGAGTGAGTCAAAAGCAAAGTAAGACACATGTATGAATAAAATATGACACTGTTATCACTAAAAGATGTTTTGTGACAATACAACTCAACACTGAAATAAAGTTAAAATTAAGTGTTTGAAATTGAAAAAATAAAAGAAATTCTGTGATTTTAAATCAGGATTTAAAGGGGGATTAACCATGCTGCATAGATATGACTTGCAAGTCCCAGTAAAACGAAGAGATGAAAAATGGAGTGTACAAACTCTTTCTTGGCTGTAGCATAAATGAGGGCACCGATAATGTAAAAAACACCTCCACCAATTAACCAGTATATAACCTCTATACAATCTTTAGAGTTAGCAACATCTATCAGAGGTTTAAATGCAACGAGAACTACTAGTCCCATAAATACATATGAGGTTGTTTTCAGGTTACTGTTTTGTTTTAGTTGCCTGAAACTGATAGAGATACCTATAATTGCAATTAGCCATACAAGTGAAAAGAGCAGCCAGCCCCATAGAGGTTCTTCTTTGAGTAATAATATCAGGGTAAAGGGTGAGTAGCTGGCGGCAATCAGTAAATATATTGACGCATGGTCAAAATGGCGTAATTTCTGCTTTTTAGTCGGCTCTTGTACAAAATGATATACTGTTGATGCAGCCATACAGACAATCATACCTAGACCAAATAAAGAGTATGCCCATAATGCCCATTTGTCTCCTGACCCCATTGCTTTATTAATCAGGATTCCGGTAGCTATTATGCCCATTAACAAGCCAAATCCGTGGGTAAGGTAATTGGCTCGTTCTTCTCTGATTGTATAGAATTTTTCTTTACTCATATTTACTGCAAATGTACCCAAATTTTTTCTTGTTCTGATAAACAAAATGGGTATCAAATTTGATAAACAGATTTATTTAAAGTAACTGTTCATACTAAATTTTTTAACCTATATGAGATAATATTGGGATATGACAAAAAGTCATATTTTATTTGTGGCAAAGATTTTGACCTTATCTTGTTGTGAATCTGATATTAAATTAAACAATACAGAGAGACAAATAAAAAACTAACGATATGAATTTTAATAATTTTACAATAAAGGCGCAGGAAGCTGTACAGAAATCTATCGAAATTGCACAAGGTAATAATCAACAGATGATAGAACCTGCTCATATACTTAAAGGTATTATGATTGTTGGTGAAAATGTTACCAGCTTTCTGTTTAATAAACTGACTGTAAACAGTCAGAATCTGGAGAGGGTAGTGGATGCTGAGATCCAATCATTTCCACGTGTTTCAGGAGGTGAGCCCATGCTGAGCAGGGAAACTAATGCTGTTTTTCAAAAAGCAGCTGATTTTGCCGGTAAAATGGATGATCAGTTTATCTCTATTGAGCATCTGCTACTAGGTATATTGGATGAGAAAAATAGTGCCTCTAAAATGATGAAGGATGCCGGTATATCAGTTAATCAGCTTCAGTCAGCAATAAACGATTTAAGGAAAGGTGATAAGGTAACAAGTCAGACTGCCGAGGATACTTACCAGGCTCTTGGTAAATATGCAGTAAACCTGATTGAAAAGGCTCGTGAGGGTAAGCTCGATCCAGTAATTGGTCGTGATGAAGAGATAAGACGTGTATTGCAGATATTAAGCAGGAGAACGAAGAATAATCCGATACTTATAGGTGAACCTGGTACAGGTAAGACTGCAATAGCAGAAGGACTTGCCTATAGAGTTGTTCGTGGTGATGTACCGGAGAATCTTAAAAGTAAACAGATATACTCATTGGATATGGGTGCATTGATTGCAGGTGCAAAATATAAGGGAGAGTTTGAAGAACGTCTTAAATCGGTTGTGAATGAGGTTACTAAGTCTGATGGAGAGATAATTCTTTTCATTGATGAGATACATACCTTGGTTGGTGCAGGAAAGAGTGAAGGGGCAATGGATGCTGCAAATATTCTTAAACCTGCATTATCTCGTGGTGAGCTTAGAGCAATTGGAGCTACTACTCTTAATGAATACCAGAAATATTTTGAAAAAGATAAAGCTTTAGAGCGTCGTTTTCAAACTGTAATGGTTAACGAGCCTTCTGAAACCGATTCTATATCAATTCTGAGGGGATTGAAGGAGCGTTATGAGAATCATCATAAGGTGAGAATTAAAGATGAGGCAATAATTGCATCGGTGCAGTTGTCGAGTCGTTACATCACTGACCGTTTTTTACCTGATAAGGCTATCGACCTTATGGATGAGGCTGCTGCAAAATTACGCATGGAAGTGGATTCTGTTCCGGAGGAACTTGATGAGTTAATGAGGAAGGTGAAACAGCTGGAAATAGAGCGTGAGGCAATTAAACGAGAAAATGATCAGCCTAAGGTGGATTTGCTAACTAAACAAATAGAGGATCTTAAAGCAGAAGAAGCTGAATTTTCGGCTAAGTGGAAGTCAGAAAAAGAACTTATCAATAAGATACAACAAGCCAAGATTGAGATCGAAGATGCTAAGTTTGAGGCTGAAAAAGCCGAACGGGAAGGTGATTATGGAAAAGTTGCTGAACTGCGTTATGGTAAGATAAAGGAAAAAGAAAATGATATTGAAGCACTACAGAAAGAACTGCATGTAAGACAGGGTGGTCGCGCTATGATAAAGGAAGAGGTTGATGCTGAAGATATAGCAGATGTGGTATCGAGGTGGACCGGTATTCCTGTTAGCAAGATGCTTCAAAGTGAACGCGATAAGTTATTGCATTTGGAGGAAGAGCTCCATAAGCGAGTAATTGGTCAGGATGAAGCAATAACAGCTGTAGCAGATGCTGTACGACGTAGTCGTGCCGGACTAAGTGATCCTAAGAGGCCAATTGGTTCGTTTATCTTTTTAGGAACTACTGGGGTAGGTAAAACTGAGCTTGCGAAAGCTCTTGCCGAGTATCTGTTTGATGATGAAAATATGATGACTCGAATTGATATGAGTGAATATCAGGAGAAGTTTAGCGCAACTCGTCTGATTGGTGCCCCTCCTGGATATGTGGGTTATGATGAAGGGGGGCAGCTGACTGAGGCTATTCGTCGTAAACCTTACTCTGTAGTGCTTTTTGATGAGATTGAAAAAGCACACCCTGATGTATTTAATATACTTCTTCAAGTGCTTGATGATGGTCGTTTAACCGACAACAAGGGTAGAGTGGTTAACTTTAAGAATACAATAATCATTATGACTTCAAATATGGGTTCTGATCTCATCAGAGAGAATTTTGAGAAGATAAATCCTGTTAACAGAGATGAGATTATTGATAAAACCAGAAATCTGGTGATGGATATGTTGAAAAGGACTATACGACCTGAATTTCTTAATCGTATAGATGAAACTATAATGTTTGCTCCTTTGAAGGAGAATGAAATTACTCAGATTGTAAAATTACAATTGGATAAGGTAAGGGAGTCGCTGGCTGAAAGCGGTATTGAGCTTAAATATAGTGATGAGGCTGTCAGAAGTATCTCTGAATCGGGCTATGATCCTGAGTTTGGAGCCAGACCGGTGAAAAGGGTAATTCAGCGAAAAGTACTGAATCAACTTTCAAAAGAGTTGTTGTCAGGTAAGATTGATAAATCAAAACCGATTACTATTGAAGCAATTGATGATATTATTTATTTCAAAAATAATTGATAAAATCAGCCTTTAATATCTAATCTGAATAGATTGATGTTCTAAGTTTAATTAAGGGTCTCAACAGCTTGTTGGGACCTATTTTTTTTATCGCTTCCAGAAACTTGGAACAAATAGTGAGAGGACAGTAAATATCTCGAGACGACCAACTAGCATTAGAAATGATAGGAAATACTTGGCAAATACTGTGGCTGATTCAAAAGTGCCACTGGGACCGTATGATCCCAATCCAAGACCATAGTTGCTTATAGATGAGAGTGCAACGCTTATCGACTCTTCAAAGGTCATACCGGTGAGGCTTAATATTACAGCACTCATAATTGTAACAAAAATATAGAGGAAAACAAAAGCTATAACCTTTGAAATTGAATCATTTGAAACTACTTTATTGTTAATTTTGACCATATAGAGGGCGTTGGGATGTACCTGCCGCTTAAAAACCAATAGTGAATTTTTAGCAAGGACAACAAGTCGGGAAATCTTCATCCCTCCTGAAGTTGATCCTTCACAACCGCAAAAAAGGATCAAAACAAGAAAGAGCAGCCAGTAAAATGGTCCCCATGCCAGAAAATCCACAGTCGCATATCCAGTAGTTGTTATGGCTGAAACAACCTGGAATAGTACTGTTCTGAAGGTCTCTTCAATATCTGACATTTGACCGGTTGCAAGTAATGCTCCTGTTATACCAATTGTAAAAAGCATAATTAGTGATACATACCAGCGAAACTCTTCGTTCTTTAGCATCTTAAATGAAAATTTCGAGAAAATTGCTGATATCAAAAGAAAGTTTGTTGCTCCAAAGAACATTAACAGAGTAATAACATATTCTGTAAAAGGAGAGTTGAATGATGCGATACTGTATTGTTTTGTTGAAAATCCTCCTGTTGATATTGCAGAGAAGGTATGGCAGGCAGCATCAAAAGCATCCATTGGGCCCGCCCATAAAAAAAAGAATCCAATAATTGTAAGCGCAACATAAGTAAGAGCGATATTTTTAGATACTTCCTTTATTCTTGGACGAAACAGATCTTCTGCGATACCAATTGACTCTACTTCATAAAAATGAACTGATACACTTCCGAAAACGGTCATAAATGATAATACAAAGATAACTATACCTATACCGCCTATCCATTGAGTTATGTTACGCCAGAAATGTAGTGATTTAGGAAATGCCTCAATATCGAAAAGTGTTGAACTACCTGTTGTAGTGAATCCAGACATACTTTCAAAAAAGGCATTAGTAAAAGAGGGTATGGATCCGCTCAGCAGATAGGGTAAAGTACCGTAGACAGACAGCACCAGCCATACCGCTGTGACAGTAATATAAACTTCACGTTTGGTGATATTACCGGATCTTTTATTTTTCTTTCTTCCCAGAAACATGAAAAATGTACCAGATAGAGAAGTGACAATTGATGAAATATAAATACTTCTTACAGCTGATTCATTGTAATATTCACCAATCAGTGCGGAGAATAGCATGAATAAAGCTTCAATCATCAATACAAGTCCAATACTGCTGAAAACAAACCGGTAATTAAATCTGTGCATTTTTTATAAAAACTAGTTAAACAGGTTTTCAATACTTTTGATCGATCTGTTCAGAAAGAAAACCACAACGCGGTCATTAGGTTCTATTTGTGTATTACCTTCAACTAAAATTGGTTCACCATCCCTGATTAATGCACCAAAAGTAATATCAGGAGGCAACTTCAGGTCTTTAATCTTTTTCCTGGTCACTTTTGATTTAGGTTTAGCAATTACCTCTCCTACATTGGCATTGGCAAATGTGAGGCTCTTTATATTTGATGCATCAGCCTTTAGGAGCAATTCATAAATCTTACCTGCTGCTATAAGTTTTTTATTTATGACTGTACCAATATCTAACTGCTCTGCCATAGATATATAATCTATATTTTCAATCTCGGCAACAGTTTTCTTTACTCCATACTGTTTTGCCATCATACAACCGAGTATATTAGCTTCAGAATTTGCAGTTAGTGCCAGAAATGCATCGGTTTCGCTTATACCTTCTCTGATTAGAAACTCGGCATTCCTACCATCTTCTATAAAGACTGTAACATTCGAAGGGCATTTTTCTGCTAAAAATTCGGCTCTTTCTCTATCCTGCTCAATAATCTTAATGTCAATATTCTGAGGCAGTTGTTGAATTGTGCGCATAGTTATGCGGCTTCCACCCATGAACATAAGACGTTTTGTCTCGAAAGACTTTTTACCAAGGAGTTCAGGAAGAATATCTACATATTTTTTTAAGGTGGCAAAATAAAGAATATCATTATGAAGAATTTGATCACTACCCTTAGGAATTATTGTTGTGCCTCCACGTTTTATAGCTACTATGTGAAATTGTTTTACATGCTGATCAAGTTCATATAGATACTTATTGACCAGAGGAGCATTATTTCTGATTTTTGCACCAATTAAAACAATAGTTCCATTGCATAGTTCCCACCAGAAACGTGTCCATGGAGTCTTTATTGCCATTGCAATTTCTCTTGCTGCTACAAGCTCAGGATAGATCATTGAATGAATACCCAGGTTTTCAAAGAATTCCTGGTTTTTAGGTAATAAATATTCATGATTGTCTATACGGGCGAGAGTCTTCTTAGCACCCATATTTGAGGCGAGCATGCATGAGTTAATGTTTTTAGACTCTTCTGGTGTAACTCCAATAAAAAGGTCTGCACTGCCAACACCGGCTGCTGCCAAATCATTCAGGGATGTACAATTTCCCAAATATGTAAGAATTTCAGAGTTGTCACGTATAAGAGATAAACGCTCTTTGTCCCCATCGATAAGCGTTATGTCGTGATTCTCCTGTTCTAGAAGTCTGGCAAGGTGTGTACCCACTGCACCGGCTCCGGCAATTAAAATTTTCATTGATAGCTGTAAATTACTCCAACGATTATTTATTCATTTAAGGACTATAATGATACAATGGTCTCTTCTGAAGGTAGTTTTATTCCAGTCAAATCAAAATAAACCTGCAGGATTTTCTTTAAGATACTCTCAGGATTAATCTCTGCAATTTCCTGTAATTCAGATACAGAACCATGTGTAATAAACTCATCTGCAATACCGATACGATGTACTCTGACATCGGAATCGGAGTACTGTTTTTCTGAAAGAAATTCAAGTACAGCGCTTCCTAAGCCACCTTTGATAACACCATTTTCAACAGTAATAATGTGTTTAAACTTTTTGGCTATATTATCCAGCAATTCCTCATCTATTGGTTTAAGAAAAACCATATCGTAATGTGCAATGCTTATTCCTAATTTCTCAGCCTCTGAAATAGCACTGGCTGCATTGTTGCCTATGGCTCCTAACGATAGTACTGCAATATCGTCTCCGTCCTTTAATTTTCTACCTTTTCCAATAGGTAATATTTGAGGTTTATTTTGCCAGTTAATAAGCTGACCTTGTCCACGAGGATACCGTATAACAAATGGTCCGTCATTTCCATAAGCAGCTGTGTACATCAGGTTTCTCAGTTCATGCTCGTTATATGGTGCCGAGATCACTAAGTTAGGTATTGGACGCATATAGGCAAGATCGAAGACACCGTGATGAGTGGGACCATCAGCACCTACTAAACCTGCTCTGTCCAGACACATAATTACCTTAAGTTTCTGTAGAGCTACATCATGGATTATCTGATCATAAGCTCTTTGCATGAATGAAGAGTATATATTGCAGAATGGAATCAATCCCTCCTTGGCCATACCTGCGGAAAAAGTAACTGCATGTGCTTCTGCTATACCAACATCAAATGATCTGTCAGAAAATTTATCCATCATATATGTCATAGAACAACCTGTAGGCATCGCAGGTGTAACTCCTACTATTTTCTCATCCTTCTCTGCAATCTCTACAAGTGTGTGGCCAAATACATCCTGATATAATGGAGGCTGGTTCTTTACATCTTTGACAACTCTTTCGCCAGTTTCTACATTGAACAGACCGGGTGCATGCCAAACTGTGGCAGATTTTTCAGCTGGTTCATATCCTTTACCCTTAACAGTTTTGATATGCAGCAGTTTTGGCCCCTGCATGTCTTTGATATTCCTTAATACTCTTATTAAACTGGGAAGATCGTGACCATCTACGGGACCAAAATATCTCAAATTAAAGCCTTCAAATATGTTCTGCTCTTTAGTAATTAGTGATTTTACACTATTATTAAAGCGTAACACCAGATTTTTATCTTTCTCAGATATTAAATTTCGCCTTTTGAAGCCTTGATATATATTGTTACGGAATCGATTATATTTTGTAGAAGTAGTTAACTTAACTAAGTAATCCTGTATAGCTCCAACATTATTATCTATAGACATGTTGTTGTCATTCAGGATAATAAGAAGATTGTTTGGTTGTGAGCAAACATTATTAAGACCTTCATAGGCTAATCCTCCGGTCATAGCACCATCACCAATTATTGCAACTATATTGCGATTTTCTTTACGCAATGATGCTGATACAGCCATACCGAGTGCTGCTGAGATTGAAGTTGAAGCATGTCCTGCTATAAACGTATCATACTCACTTTCCGAAGGGTTTGTGAAGCCAGATAGTCCTCCTAACTTACGGTTAGTAGAAAATCTATCGCGACGTCCGGTAAGTATCTTATGACTATATGCCTGATGTCCAACATCCCACACCAAACGGTCATATGGGGTGTTATACAGATAGTGAAGGGCCACAGTAAGCTCTACGGTACCTAAACTTGAGCCGAAATGGCCAGGATTATACGAAAGTTGTTCTATAATAAAATCCCTTAACTCACTGCAAACTGTTTCAAGTTGATCAACATTTAGTTTTTTAAGATCGTCGGGACTATTTATATTTTGCAAATATTTCATTTGGATCAAACTCCTTATTTCGGGGTATCTTTAAGAACCATTTAGTCATTAACCCTTCAATTACTTATAACGACAGTTAAGAGAAATAGTTTATTTCAATAACTTCTTAATTGGCCAATTCTGAGAAGAACTTAATTCTGACAAGCCTTATTTCGGTTTCATCATATTCAGGAAGTTCTTCCTGAGCTTTTTCAAGGTCATCCTTCTCGGTTTCCTTAAAATAGGCGTAGATGTCGTCGATTACATCCTGAGACATTACCTCATTCAGAAAATAATCAATATTGATTTTAGTTCCTGAATAAACAATTGCCTCAACTTCGGACAACATCTCATTAAAGTCGATACCTTTGGATTCAGCAAGATCGTCAAGAGCTACTTTACGGTCAATAGCCTGTACGATTGATACTTTAAGTTTAGACTTGTTAGGTACTGTTTTCACACGAAGATCTTCAGGACGTGTGATATCATTTTCCTCAACATGTTTTTTAATAAGTTCTACGAATTCCTTACCATAGCGTTTAGCCTTTCCTGATCCTACTCCTGGTATATTTTGCAGTTCATCCAAAGTAATAGGATAGGAGGTTGCCATTGCTTCAAGAGATGAGGGTTGAAAAATCACATATGGAGGTACATTCAGTTTTTTGGATAATTTTTTCCTGAGATCCTTCATCATCGAAAATAGTACAGGATCTGCAGCTCCTCCGCTGACTCCTCCTGATGCCATTATATCTGAATCCTCACTTTCCAGATCAGAAATATCATCCTCATCTTCATCTATTTTAGTTATTTTAAATGAAACAGGATTCTTGAGAAAATCTTTACCTTTTTTCGTAATTTTGAGAATACCATAATTCTCAATTTCTTTTTTCAAATAGTTGTCAAGTAATGCTTGTCTTATGACAACCTCCCATGTGCTCTCTTCTTCATCTTCACCCGAACCAAATTCTTCAAGTTGGTCATGACCATATGTTTCAATGTCAGATGATTCTTTTCCGACAAGGAAATCAATAATATATTCGGCTTTTTGTTTTTCTTTAAGAGCAGTAATAGCTTCTAATACAGTAATTAGTAATTCCTTTGCTTCCACTTTTATTTTAGGATTTAAACAATTATCACAATTTTCACAATTAGGGAGATCAAAATTTTCACCGAAATAATGCAGCAGCATTTTTCTTCTGCAAACAGATGTTTCTGCATAGGCAGCTGTCTCGAGAAGCAATTGTTTGCCAATTTCCTGCTCCGATACCGGCTTGCCTTGCATAAAACGCTCAAGTTTTTGTAAGTCTTTCTCTGAATAAAAAGCAATACACTTGCCTTCACCACCATCTCTTCCGGCGCGACCTGTTTCTTGATAGTAACCTTCAAGACTTTTTGGAATGTTATAATGGATTACATAACGTACATCCGGTTTATCTATACCCATTCCGAAGGCTATTGTAGCAACAATTACATCTGCTTTTTCCATCAGAAAAGCATCTTGATTGCTTGAGCGTGTAGCCGCATCCATTCCTGCATGGTAAGGCAGTGCTCTTATATTATTGGCTTGCAGTATCTCTGCAAAATCATCAACCTTCTTTCGACTCAGACAGTAAACAATACCTGATTTTCTGCCTTGTGAAAGTATGTACTTAATGATTTCCTTATCTATTTGATCTGTTTTTTTACGTACTTCATAATTTAGATTGGGACGATTGAAAGAAGATTTGAATACTTCTGCGTTAGTCATTCCCAATGTCTTTTGAATATCATGCTGAACTTTTGGAGTTGCAGTAGCCGTAAGTGCGATTATAGGTCTTGGACTTATTTCGTTAATTATAGGTCTGATTCTACGATATTCAGGCCGAAAATCATGCCCCCACTCAGAAATACAATGTGCTTCGTCGACTGCATAAAATGAAATAGGGACACTTCTTAGAAATTCAATATTTTCTTGTTTTGTAAGAGATTCAGGAGCAACATAAAGCATCTTGGTTTTTCCGGATATAATGTCCTTTTTCACTTCTTCTATCTCAGCTTTGGTTAAAGAAGAATTGAGGAAGTGAGCTATACCGTCTTTCTCGCTATAGCTCCGCATTGCATCTACCTGATTCTTCATTAATGCAATCAGTGGAGAAATAATAATTGCAGTACCTTCCATTAAAAGTGCAGGTAATTGATAGCAAAGAGATTTTCCACCACCTGTAGGCATTAGAACAAAAGTGTCCTTACCTGATAAGATACTATTTATTATGGCTTCCTGATTGCCTTTAAAAGTATCGAATCCAAAATACTTTTTTAAACCATTATATATTATATCTTTATTTTTCATTTATTCAACTATCCGGGGAAAAACCTAAAATGACAAGTATTCTACAAATATAGAAAAGTATTACTTATATCCAATATTAATGCATTAAACTTGAAATTTACCTTCTGAACATTTATTATAAATTCACTTCTAAGATAGTTTAAAAAATATTTTGCTCCAAATAAAACCATTTATATCCATTAAAAAAACGCAGGTTAAACCATGCGTTTTTTTAATTTACTTCCGATATTAAAAAGTACGGAAGTTATAGAAAAATTTTCTCTATGCCACTCTCAAATGATGAATATCGGAATTCTCCAGCTGTTCTACTGCATACTTTCGGGTAACATGTAGTTTTTTCTTATCCCCTGATGGCAATGAAAACATCGCATCAATCATGATTGCTTCAACAATAGATCGGAGACCTCGTGCACCTAATTTAAACTCAATCGCTTTATCCACAATAAACTCATATGTACTTTGATCAAATGTAAGAGTAACGCCATCCATACTGAATAACTTCTGATACTGTTTGATTATTGAGTTCTTGGGCTCAACAAGAATGCGTAAAAGTGAATCTCTATCAAGAGGTTCCAGATAGGTCAGAACAGGTAGACGACCGATAATTTCAGGAATAAGTCCAAATGATTTCAGATCAAGTGGAGTAATGTATTTGAGCATATTATCTCTGTCTATTATTGCTTTTTCCTGAGAAGCTGCGAAGCCAACTACATGACTGTTAAGACGATGAGCAATCTTTTTCTCGATGCCGTCGAAAGCACCACCACATATAAAAAGTATATTTTTGGTGTTAACCGCAATCATACGCTGTTCAGGGTGCTTACGGCCTCCCTGAGGTGGAACATTTACAATCGATCCTTCAAGGAGTTTAAGAAGTCCTTGTTGTACTCCCTCTCCACTTACATCTCTTGTAATAGACGGATTATCACTCTTTCGTGCTATTTTATCAATTTCATCTATAAAAACAATTCCCCTCTCAGCAGCATTCACATCGTAATCAGCTACCTGAAGTAGTCTTGTAAGTATACTTTCAATATCCTCTCCTACATAACCGGCTTCAGTAAGAACTGTAGCGTCAACAATTGTAAAAGGTACTTGAAGCATTTTAGCTATAGTCCTTGCTAAAAGTGTCTTGCCGGTACCGGTAGCTCCAACCATTATGATGTTAGACTTTTCAATCTCTACTTCATCCTTTGCATTTTTCTGTAAAATACGTTTATAATGATTGTAAACCGCTACTGATAGAAATTTTTTAGCACTATCCTGTTTTATAATATATTGATCTAGAAAATCTTTGATTTGAGTAGGTTTTGGCAATGTCGAAAGTGTAATACCCACATCAGATTTTCCACTACTTTTAAATGAGTCATTGACAATTTCGTGTGCCTGCTCGGTACACATGTCACAAATATAACCCGTTACCCCGGAAATAAGTAGATTTACTTCCTGTTCACTTCTTCCGCAGAAACTGCAGTGGTTACTACTATTTGCTTTTTTCGCCATAATAATATATTAATTTCCTGGATTTATTTCCTTATCAATACATCATCAACCATACCATACTCTTTTGCTTCTGAAGCAGTCATCCAAAAGTCACGGTCAGAATCCCTGCTTACTTCTTCGATAGGTTTTCCGGAGTGCTTGGATATGATAGTGTATAGTTCATTCTTTATTTTAGCTATTTCACGAGCAGTTATTTCGATATCAGAAGCTTGCCCTTGAACACCTCCCATAGGCTGGTGAATCATCACTCTTGAATGAGTAAGTGCGAATCTCTTTTTCTCAGTTCCTGATACTAATAAAACAGCTGCCATAGATGCAGCAATTCCGGTGCAAATTGTTGATACATCACTTGAAATAAATTGCATTGTATCGTAAATTCCTAACCCTGCATAAACAGAACCACCCGGAGAATTAATATAAATTGAAATATCTTTACCGGGATCAGATGAATCCAGATAAAGTAACTGAGCTTGCATAACGTTGGCAGTATAATCATCTATACTTGTACCCAGAAAGATAATTCTATCCATCATCAATCGTGAAAAAACATCCATCTGAGCAACATTCAATTGACGCTCTTCAATAATAGTAGGAGATATGTAGCCACCCTGACTGGTTATTTTCATATAACTATCCAGTCTGGATCCGCTCATCCCAAGATGTTTTACTGCATATTTTCTAAAATCGTCTTGCATAATTTTTATTTTGGTTGTTCAACATAGTTTATCAGTTGAACTGTTGCAAATAAGGTGCCAGAAATAAAACAAATTTAATTCTAAAAATTGAATTTATAAACAATTACTTGAAAAAATAAGTTGTTTTCAGCACCTATTCACATCTTATTCGTTAGTTTCGTCTGAAGATACTTCTTCAGTCTCACTTTCAACTTCATTTTCATCCGCTACATTTTCGCTGTGTAAATGCGAATGTTCAGTCATAATTTCATTGAATTCTTTAGAAGAAACTTTTTTCTCGATTACTGTTATATTTTCTTTCAGCCAGTCGATTACTTTATCTTCAGTAGCCTTTTCAAACAGATTTTGAACAGTCTCTTCTTTTTCAAGCATGCTCTTAGCGTAATTCTGAAGTACATCTGCCGGTAAGTTTGTCATACCATACTGAGCAAACTGTGCTCTTGCCACTTCAGTTGCCAGTTCTTCAATATCCTTGAATTCAATTTTTATTTCATTTTCTTCAATGATCTTCTGTTTTGCGATATGAAATTTCAGATCCTCCAGTATTTTTGGATAATCTTCCTCTACCTGCTCCTCAGTTCTATTCTCGCTTGATTCAAGCAGCCAGCGCTTCAGGAACTCATCAGGGAATTTAACATCTTTCATTTGCTCAACAATGATGTCTCTCATTTCATGAATGAACAGATGATCAGCATTAGGCTTGAATTGTTTTTCAAGCTGTTCCTTAACTTTTGTTCTGAATTCCTCTTCAGTTGTCGCTCCACCTTCTCCAAGAACACGATCAAACAGCTCCTGATTTAATTCAGCCTCTTTATAACGAGTAACTTCGTTTATTTCAAAACGGAAATCAGAATTAACGTCTTTAATCTCTTCTTTAGTAGATTGCAGAAGTGATGCTACCTCAGCCTCATTATTATTGTAGGCAGTTTTTGGGTTGAAGATAATATTGTCACCTACTTTTGATCCAATAAATTTAGCTTTACTTGCTTCATCCTTTATGTATGATGGCATTAAGATGGCGTTTTCAATTACTTTGCCATTCTCTTTATCTTCTCCATTTTCTACTTCAGTAAGAGTTCCTTTAATCAGGTCTGTTTCAACAGACTCCTCTTCAACTTTCAGATAAGTGCCATAGTTCTGCTTGTATGCATCAATCTGCTTGTTAAGCAAATCTTCTTCCAGATCTACACTATAATATGTGTGTTCAATCTCTTTACCCAGTTTTAGGTCGAATTCAGGAGTCAGTCCAATATTGAAATAGAATTTATAATTTTCATCTTTATCTAAATCAACCTGCCTGTCTTCACTTTGGTCATTCAGAGGCTCTCCAAGTATTTTCAACTTGTTATCGCGTACAAAGTTACTAACCTCTTCTGTCACAATTTTGTTGATTTCATCAATCAGGACTGATTTTCCATAAAGTTTCTGTATAACGCTTTTTGGAACTTTACCCTGTCGAAATCCCGGTATTTCAGCTCTTTGTCTGAATTGATTTAACGACTTATCTACTTTATCCTGATAATCAGCTTTCTCCAGCTCAATTAGGATTGTTCCGTTTACCTCGTCGATTTTGTTAAGTGTTGACTTCATTTGAAATGGATTATTTTATTCAAAGTCGGTTAAATTCAACCGTTTGAAACATTTTTTTAAACAAGAGTGCAAAATTAGTGTTATTCTTTCAAATTGCAAAAATTATTTTCTGGTCCTATAAAAAGTAATTCTATTATCTTTGTGGTTTGATAAAAATATCTTTAATAAAAGAACAGGAAGGATGCGTCCAATTCTTATATCTGCTTCTCCGGGATTTAAAATAGCTTATCTTTTTTTATTTCTATTAATTGGAGTTTTTTTTGCAGGATTATTTGCCGGATTAATTTTGATGATACCTGTAATCAAAGATTATGGAGAGATTTCAGGTATTTATGTAGATACAATCATGCAATCGATTTTTGCAATCGGATTACCTGCGTATTTAATTGTAGCATGGACAAATAACAAACCCGTACAATACCTCAGAGTAGCAGATAATGTTAAACAGTCGTACAATATCCCTTTTGCTATTCTTGCATTTATTTTCTCTTATCTTTTTGCATCATTTTTAGTGCAATTGAATAAAGGAATGGTGTTGCCGGAAAGTATGAAAGGTATTGAAGAATTTATGCGAATGATGGAAGATGCAGCCTTGGAAACTACTAATTTGATCTTATCGAGAAAATCGCTTAGTGCACTTTTCCTAAATATCATTGTGATAGCAGGTTTCGCTGCAA
Organism: Lascolabacillus sp.; assembly: GCF_028696275.1. Classification (NCBI taxonomy): domain Bacteria; kingdom Pseudomonadati; phylum Bacteroidota; class Bacteroidia; order Bacteroidales; family Porphyromonadaceae; genus Lascolabacillus; species Lascolabacillus sp. The sequence goes on along the minus strand of NZ_JAQVHI010000002.1, from coordinate 27,887 downwards.
TTTCAGAAGAACTGTTCTTTCGCGGTGCATTACAACAGTTTATACAGGAAAAGTTTAAAAATGGTCATATCGCAGTTTGGTTGACCGCCCTTGTTTTCAGTATTATACATTTTCAGTTTTATGGATTCTTGCCAAGATTATTTTTAGGGGCAATACTTGGTTATCTATTTATATATACTAAAAACCTATATGTTCCAATCATATTCCATTTTCTGAATAATGCCACTGTAATCTTGATAAATTTCTTCTGGGGCGATGCTGAGTGGTATAAGAATATTGAAAATATTTCAATAACACCTCAGTTTGTGGTTTTGGCTATTTTTAGCTTGGTGCTTACAATAGCACTGTTTTGGATATACAATAGACTAATTTCAAAAAATAATAATAATGATACAAATTCAAGATACAATAATATCTGACGATATATTTAAAGAACACTTTATTTGTGATCTTTGTAAGTGTAAAGGACAATGTTGTGTAGATGGAGAATCCGGAGCTCCGTTAGAGGATTACGAATTCGAAGAAATTAATGAAATTCTTCCGGAGATTTGGGATGACCTTTCACCAGCAGCTCAAGTGTTGATAAAAGAGCAGGGTATTGCCTATAAAGATTATGATGGAGAACTTGTTACATCTATTATCAAAGGCCGGGAGTGTGTCTTTACATATTTCGATGAGAATGGAGTATGCAAATGTGCAATTGATAATGCATATCGTGAAGGAAGAATAAACATCCAAAAGCCAATCTCTTGTCATCTATATCCTATAAGACTTCAAAAGTATGTAGAATTTACGGCAGTAAATTATCATAAATGGTCGATCTGCGAACCAGCCACTGTTCTTGGTAGACAGCACGGATTACCCCTCTACAAATTTCTAAAAGAGCCATTAATTAGAAAATTTGGACAGGAATGGTACAATGAAGTCTGTGAGGCTGGCAAACTGATGGAAAAAAACGAAGAAAAGAGTTGAAAATATAAATCTTTGTTATATTTTTGCACATATATATTTAAAATGTGCAAAAAGTGTCATCTGCGATTTCAAAAACTAGAAAAGATTTAATTGATGTAGCCCGTATGCTTTTCGCAAAGAATGGTGTAGAAAGCACCACTATGAACGACATAGCCAAAGCATCTCAACGGGGTAGGAGAACATTGTATACCTATTTCAGTAGTAAAAATGATATTTACAAGGCTGTAATAGAATCAGAGCTGGATGTTCTATATAATAAACTGGAGGAAGTAACCAGACGTGACATGCCCGCTGATGACAAATTACTAATGCTGGCATTCACAAGACTTAATGCTATTAAAGAAGTTGTTACCCGCAATGGTACTCTGAAAGCAGATTTTTTCAGAGATATATGGCAGGTAGAAACAGTACGCAAAGGGTTTGATAACAAAGAGATATATTACCTTGAGGTTATCATTAGAGATGGGTGTGAAAAAGGAATATTTCACCTTAAAGATATAAAACAGACAGCAGAAATATTGCATTACGCATTCAAAGGATTAGAAGTTCCAACTATAAGAGGTGCGCTTAAACTAGATTACAGTAAAAAGGGCGACAGGGAGCTGATATCTAACCTGATATTCAAAGGCCTATATTCAGAATGATTTTCCATCAATATTCTGCTACAAAAATATTTTAATAAAATCAGAACTAATTAATTAGAAACAACAATTCATATGAAATTATTAGAAGGTAAAACAGCGCTTATAACCGGTGCTGCACGTGGTATTGGTAAAGCTATTGCATTGAAATTTGCATCTGAAGGAGCAAATATAGCTTTTACAGATTTAGTTATAGATGAATCAGGCAAAGCTACAGAACAGGAAATTTCCTCTATGGGGGTAAAATGTAAAGGATACGCTTCAAATGCGGCAAATTTTGATGAATCGCATGCTGTAGTTGATGAGATAATGAAAGATTTTGGCAGAATTGATATTCTTATCAATAATGCAGGAATTACAAAAGATGGTCTTATCATGAGAATGTCTGAGCAGCAGTGGGACGCTGTTATTAATGTGAATCTGAAATCAGCATTCAATTTTATACATGCAGTTACACCAATAATGATGCGTCAGAAATCAGGAAGCATAGTAAATATGAGCTCTGTTGTAGGCGTGTCAGGTAATGCAGGACAAGCAAACTACTCAGCTTCAAAAGCCGGTATGATAGGTTTAGCAAAATCAACCGCAAAAGAATTGGGCTCACGTGGAATTCGTGCAAATGCAATTGCTCCAGGATTTATTATTACCGATATGACAGGTCAGCTCTCTGAAGAAGTTCAAAAAGAGTGGACAAAGCAGATACCATTAAGACGTGGCGGAACACCTGAAGATGTTGCGAATGTAGCTCTTTTTCTTGCTTCAGACCTCTCTTCGTATGTAAGTGGTCAAGTTATTAACGTTTGTGGTGGTATGAATAGCTGATATGACTGTTCTTTACGAAGACAATCATATAATCATAATTAATAAATTACCCGGTGAGATCGTTCAAGGCGATAAAACCGGAGACAAACCGTTGTCGGAAATTGTTAAAGATTATCTTAAAGATAAATATAACAAACCCGGCAACGTTTTTTGTGGAGTAACTCACAGACTTGACAGACCAACAAGTGGGGTAGTGATATTTGCAAAAACTAGTAAAGCTTTATCAAGGTTAAATGAGATGTTCAGAAAAGATTCAATTGATAAAGTTTATTGGGCAATAGTTAAAAACAGACCTTCTAAAATAGAGGATAAATTAGTTCATTACCTTATCAAGGACGAAAAAAAGAATAAGTCATCCGCCTTCAATACAGAGAAACCTAATACAAAAAAAGCTGTGATGCACTATAAATTGATTAGTACATCACAGAACTATAGCCTACTTGAAGTTAATCTTGAGACTGGGCGTCATCATCAAATTAGATGTCAACTAGCCAAGATAGGCTCTCCAATTAAAGGAGATTTAAAATATGGCGCTGAACGTTCAAATCCCGATGGTAGTATTAGTTTACATGCAAGAAGCATATCTTTTATACATCCCGTATCAAAAGTAAAAATAGAAGTTACTGCACCAGTTCCCATGGATAATTTATGGAAATCCTTTGAAGAATCTGTCAGAGACAGATAGTTATTTTAATCTGATATTTGTAGACGATTCATTAAAAGCAATACATTCCATTGTCATATTATTGCCCTTCTTTGAATTATCTTCCATTTCCATAAACATCATGAGTCCATTTTCATACTTCTTTGTGAATGCTATCATCTCCTTTGGCATATTAGCAATACCCTGGCCTCGAGTATCCCCAAAACGGACATTTATTTCAGGTGCAAAATATACAATTATATTATGCTCATCACTTTCTAATTTAAATCCTTTACAATTATATCCAAGATATTCACGATCAGGTAACTCAGAAAAAGTATAGTCATATTTAATATCAAGATCCTCTTCGCTTAATTCCTGATCGGTAGTTAACTCCCTTGCAATTACAGTTTCGTTTGATTTAATTATGAAGACATTCTTTGAATTATCTAAAATCATAATCATATCAGGAGAAATCTCTGTTTTTATACCTATATAAGAATCATTTTTACTGAATAGGTAGTTCATATTTGTCTCTCCACCTTCTGTAGCCATCTTTACAGTATAGTCATAATCAAAACGGTAAACTTCAGGCAGATCAGCGAGATCTACAGATTTTCCACCAAAGTTAAACAGACCTTCAAGATTTGGATTAAGTATCTTTTCCATTGCATTAGAAGTCTTCTCCGCGGCTTTGTCCGCTGCTTTGTCTATTATAACCTCCTCTGTTTTTTCAAGCACTTTATTTTTTAGTCTGTTTAGAAACTGAGCATTTGCACTATCAGTAAATCCAAATCCGAAAATAATTATAAACAGGATAAATAAATTTACTTTTTTCATTATTTGTAAATCTTTAGATATGAATATATAAACATTGGTCTAAACTTCAAATAGTTTTAAACCACTCTGTATATTTATTACCAAGAATAGGGACAACTTTTTCTTTGCCGTTTACAGCGTTAAGTAATCCAACTATCCACATGTATAAAAGAACTAAGTAGCCAATAATACTTACTATCCATCCAAGTACAGGAATTACATTTATAATAGCTAAAGCTATACTTGTTATAACAAGACCTAAAGATTGCCTGATATGAAAACTTGCAAACGGTTCTTTTTTCTCGTTGTTCATAACAAAAGCGAGTACTAACCCGATAACGGTGAGATAAGAAATAATGGCAATGTTTTTGCCCTGTACATCATTTGATACATTTGTTTCCATGATTTATTATTTTAATTAATTTAAATGTAAAAGTACCTATAATTAAGTGTATTAATCTCTAGAACATGTTTTGGATAGTTTACACAATCACCTTACTTTCACTACTTAACGCATAGCTTTAAAAATTGTTTTAACTAATCAGCGAAATGTAAAAATTTAACAAAATTACTACTACCAAAATGTAGCCTGAATTGAAGCGATATAATCAATAATCTTTTTTTGTTTCCGCTTTTTATATAAAAACATTACATTTGCATAAGAGATTAAATTAAAAAGATAATAAATGAAACCTACACTTTTTGTATTAGCAGCAGGAATGGGAAGCCGTTATGGCGGTCTAAAGCAATTAGATGGAGTAGGACCTAATGGGGAAACCATAATGGACTATTCAATATTTGATGCTGTAAATGCCGGATTTGGCAAATTGGTATTTGTAATTCGTAAATCTTTTGAACAGGACTTCAGAGACAAAATAGTTAAGAAGTATGAGAAGAAAATTCCTGTTGAACTGGTATTCCAGGAGTTTGATAAATTACCTGAAGGCTTCAAACCTAACCCTGAAAGAGTAAAGCCATGGGGCACAAACCATGCTGTAATGATGGGAAAAGATGTTATCAATGAGCCTTTTGCAGTGATCAATGCAGATGATTTCTATGGTCGCGAAAGCTTTAAGATTTTGGCCGATACACTTTCTGAACTTAATAATAGCGAAAACAACTACTGTATGATAGGATACCGCATAGGAAACACACTTTCTGAAAGTGGTACAGTTGCACGTGGTGTATGTGAGACAGATGAAAACGGTTATCTTACTGGTGTTGTAGAACGCACCCAGGTTAAGCGAATTAATGGTGAAGTTTGCTTTAAGGATGAGAATGACCAGTGGATTGCTGTAGAAGATAATACACCAGTATCAATGAATATGTGGGGTTTTACTCCCGATTACTTTAAATATTCAGATGATTATTTTGTAAAATTTTTGGAAGATAATCAGGATAATATCAAAGCAGAATTTTTTATTCCTTTATTAGTAAACCATTTGATAGTTAATAAAACAGCTAAAGTTAGGGTCTTGGATACACCTTCAAAATGGTTTGGAGTAACATATGCTGAAGACAGACCAGATGTTGTAGCCAAATTGAAAGAACTATCAGATAATGGTACTTATCCAACGCCATTGTGGTAATAAATTCAAGTAATTTTTCTATCATTATATTATGTGGATAGATATTATCATCATTCTTTTGCTGATTCTGCTAAATGGTTTTTTTGCCCTTTCCGAGATAGCAATAGTCTCAGCGAGGAAAAACAAACTGGAATCAGCATATAAGAATGGTTCAAACGGAGCTTCTCGTGCGCTGAAGCTTCAGTCCGACCCTGATAATTTTTTATCCTCAGTACAAGTAGGAATTACTTTAATAGGTATTATAAATGGTGCTTACGGAGGTCAGGCCTTCGCAGGCAAACTGGTGCCCTTTTTCGATCAATTCGCATTCACTGCTCCTTTTGCAGAAGGGATATCAATGGTGACCGTTGTATTTCTGATCACTTATATCTCCATTGTAATAGGCGAGCTGGTGCCCAAAACAATAGCTCTGAATTATTCAGAAAAAATGGCAGTGGCAGTAGCTCCAACTATTTATGCAGTAAGTATTATTTTTTATCCCTTTGTCAAGCTTCTCTCTTTTTCTACCGGTTTTATCAACAGGTTAATCGGATTGAAACCAAAGGAAGATGTAATTTCAGAAATGGAATTGCGTGCTATGCTAAAAACTGCTTCTCATGAAGGTATAATTGATGTTCAGGAAAATATCATCCACGAACAGGTGTTCTATTTTTCAGATAAACGTGCAAGACATCTAATGACCCACAGAACAGATGTAGAATGGGTGGATATAAGTAAAAGCAAGGAAGAGGTAATTGAACAATTACTACAGACAAAGCATAGTAAGATACTTGCATGCAGAAAAAAAATAGATGATTTTGTAGGGATCATATCAATGCGTGATTTTCTTATGCGACTTAACAGCAAGGAAGATTTCACAATTGAAGAGCTGATAATGGAGCCAATTATAGTTCCAAATACCGTACGAGCCCAGAAAGTGCTTGAGAACTTCAAGAACAGTTATAAGTTCGTTGCAGTTGTTGTAGATGAGTATGGCAGCCTCGATGGTATTATTACAATTCATGATATTTTTGAAAATCTTGTAGGTAATGTTCCTGAGGAAACGGATGTAGAATCAACTGAACCACTTATATTTATTAGGGAAGATAATTCTGCGTTGGTAAGCGGAGAGGCACCAATTGAAATATTAACTCAATTTGACGAAGACTTCATAGTCGACTTCGATAAAATTGATTATTCTACTGTTGCAGGTTTCGTTTTTACCTGTATTAATAAGATTCCAGGTGTCGGTGATAAGTTTGAGTATAACAATCTTATTTTCGAGATTATGGATGTTGATGGTAATAAAATTGATAAAGTTTTGATAACGAGGAAGATGGATGTGAAAGGTGTAGTAATATGATTTGTTAAAATCGCTATATTATGTTTTATAACACAAAAAAATGTTAGGTAGTTAATACTAACTGTGTTAATTTTACACCAATTTAAAAAATCAATCTTCATCCTTATCTTAATTTAAAAACCAAGAAAATAACATGAACAAAATGTATAGCAAGTCCGGTTTGCTTGGTGAAGCTTTTGAAAAAATCGTAGATGGCAAGCAAACCGGATTATACATTCTAACAAACAAAGTTGGAAGTGAAGTAACGATTACAAATTATGGCGCTAAAATAGTATCACTGATGGTACCGGATAAAGATGATTTTTTTCAGGATATTGTTTTAGGACATCCCAATATCAATGACTATCTCGATTCAGAAGAACCCTATTTTGGAGCAATATGTGGCCGAACAGCAAATCGAATTGCCAACGGCCTTTTTTATCTGAATGGCAAAGAGTATAAGCTTACAGTCAATAACGGTCCCAATTCCCTACATGGTGGTATTAAAGGATTTAATTCAGTTGTATGGGAGGTAACAAAACTCACAGAAAACAGCATTGAATTATATTATCTCTCTGTTGATGGAGAAGAGGGATTCCCAGGTAATCTTTCTGTATGGGTTACATATACTATAACAGAAGATAACACACTCAGAATTGATTATAAAGCTGAAACAGATAAAACCACAATACTCAATCTCACGAATCATTCATATTTCAATCTTTCCGGCGAAGGTGATCCTCATGTTGGAGATCATATTCTTATGCTGAATGCAGATAAATATCTCCCTACAGATAACACTGCAATTCCTTATGGAGATCCTGAACCTGTAAAGGATACTCCAATGGATTTTACAACTCCGGTTGAAATAGGTAAAAGAATAAATGATGATTTCGAGCAACTGAGATTTGGTAAAGGATATGATCACACATTTGTATTAAATAAGAATAGCTCAGAAGAGTTTTCTTTTGCAGGTTATTGCAAATCTCCCAAGACCGGTATCAGAATGGATATATATACTACGGAACCGGGACTTCAGCTATATACTGCTAACTGGCTTACAGGAAACTTCATTGGCAAGAATGGTCATAATTACCCTGAGAGATCATCTGTCTGTTTTGAAACGCAACATTTTCCCGACAGCATAAATAAACCTGATTATCCATCGGTTATATTAGAGCCGGGGGAAACGTTTAGCTCAAGAACAGATTTTAGATTTTCTGTAGAGTAATGCTTTAAAATAAGATAATAAGAACCTATAAAACAGACGATTGTAAAAGCATAAATTTAGTCAAAAAGTAATATATCAAATCATTAATTAAATTAAAAGTATGAACACTACTACTCAAAACAAGAATCGGATAGTGCCAATTATTATGATGATCGCACTTTTCGGAATGATCGCATTTGTGACCAATCTGGCCGCACCAATGGGATTAGTATTAAAACAACAGTTTGCTGTATCAAATTTCCTTGGACTATTAGGAAACCTTGCCAATTTCATTGCTTATGCAGTAATGGGTATACCGGGTGGTATTCTATTGCAACGTGTAGGTTATAAGAAAACTGCCCTTATTGCAGTTGCTGTAGGTTTCATAGGAGTATTAGTGCAATTCCTATCAGGACATTCACCTGAATCTTTAGCCTTTACTATTTATTTGCTTGGTGCATTTATTGCAGGTTTTTCTATGTGTTTATTAAACATCGTAGTAAACCCAATGTTGAATACATTAGGTGGTGGTGGTAACAAAGGAAATCAGCTGATTCAAATTGGTGGATCTTTCAACTCATTGATGGCTACTTTCACACCTGCTTTCGTAGGTATCCTTATTGGTGATGCTGTAAGTGCAAGAATCAGCGACGTATTCCCTGTTATGTATATTGCAATGGGCGTATTTGCAGTTGTATTCTTTGTATTATGGTCAGTAAATATTCCTGAACCACACATTACCGAATCAAAGGAATCAATGGGAAGTCTGATGTCAGGTGCCCTTAAATTCAAACATTTCGTATTAGGTGCAATAGCCATATTCATCTATGTTGGTATTGAGGTTGGTAACCCTTACATCATGTTGTACTGGCTTGAAGAGATGCCATCTGTAGGTGCCACTATCGGAGGATTTGTTACAGGTACATACTGGTTCCTTATGTTAATCGGCCGTTTGGTTGGAGCATCACTAGGAAGCAAGGTGTCAAGCAAGACTATGCTCAGCTCTCTCTCAATAGTGGGATTGGTACTGGTTCTGGCTGCTATCTTCTCACCAACAACCAACCTTGTTGAACTTCCTGTATTACAAAGATCTGCTGAAGGTGCTCTTTCATTTGGTTTGGCCGAAGTGCCTATCAATGCACTGTTCTTTGTATTGGTTGGTCTTTGTACTTCAATTATGTGGGGAAGTATATTCAATCTTGCAGTTGAAGGATTGGGTAAATATACACCGGCAGCTGCAGGTATTTTCATGACTATGGTTTGCGGTGGTGGTATTCTTCCTGCAATCCAGGGTGGCATTGCAGATGCTGTAGGATACATTTCTAGTTACTGGTTAATTATTGCTGCATTGGCTTATCTGTTATTCTACGGCCTTATAGGATCTAAAGTAAACAAAAGAGCAACAGAATAGAATAAGGATTTGATCTTTTTCCTAAACTTTAAAAATTAAATATGACAAAAGAACAAGTAATTAAGATATTCAAAGAGAAATTCAATAATGAAAACCCTGAAGTTTACACGTCCCCCGGACGTGTAAACTTAATTGGGGAACATACCGATTATAACGGAAGTTTTGTATTTCCGGGAGCTATCGACAAAGGTATGATAGCTGCCATCAGATTCAATGGTACAGATAAAATAAGAGCTTACGCAATTGATTTGGACGAAAGCTCAGAATTTGGTCTTATTGAGGAGGATGCTCCAAATGAAGGCTGGGCAAAGTATCTTTTTGGTGTATGCCGTGAGATAATAAAAAGAGGAGGCACAGTAAAAGCATTTGATACTGTTTTTGCAGGTGATGTTCCACTTGGAGCAGGTATGTCTTCATCAGCAGCACTGGAGAGTACATACGCATTCGCTCTTAACGATTTACTGAACCTGGGAATTGATAAATTTGAGCTTGCACGCATTGGTCAAAGCACCGAACATAATTATGTTGGTGTAAAGTGTGGTATTATGGATCAGTTTGCTTCAATCTTTGGAAAAGAGGGTCATCTTATTCGTTTAGACACCAAAACAATGGAATATGAATATTTCCCTTTTAATCCGAAAGGCTATAAACTAGTTCTGTTAGATACACTTGTTAAGCATGAGCTAGCATCTTCAGCATACAATGCACGTCGTGCATCATGCGAAAATACAGCTGCAACTATAAGCAAACTTCATCCGGAAGTTAAATTCCTTCGTGATGCATCAATGGACATGCTTAATGAAGTTAAAGATCAAATCTCGGAAGAAGATTACATGCGTTCTAAATATGTAATAGAGGAAACTCAACGTGTGATTGATGTAAGTAATGCACTTCAGCAGGGAGATTATGAAACCGTTGGTCAAAAGATGTATGAAACCCATCACGGTATGAGTAAACTCTATGAAGTTAGCTGCGAAGAGCTCGATTTCCTTAACGATATTGCCAAAGAGCATGGCGTTACCGGTTCAAGAGTAATGGGTGGCGGCTTCGGCGGTTGCACAATTAACCTTGTAAAAGATGAGTTGTACGACTCATTTATTGCAGATGCAAAAAAACAATTTAAAGAAAAGTATGGTCATGAACCAAAAGTGTATGACGTTGTTATCAGCGACGGTGCACGCAAACTATAATTTTATCAACTAAAATTTAGTTGGAAGCCTGGAGCTACTATTTGTTCCGGCTTCCAACTTTTTTTTAAACATAATTTTTTTACCTTACCTACTATGTTACAAACATACTACGAAAACAATGATAAATTCCTCATTGCAGTTGATTGTATTATTTTTGGATTTCAAGATAAAGAACTTAATGTATTATTAACCCGCAGACCTGTAGAACCCTTGAAAAACGAATGGTCACTGATGGGTGGGTTTATGGAAAATGGGGAAAGTCTTGATCAAGCTGCTGAAAAAATACTATTTCGTTATACAAGCCACAAAGATATATATATGGAACAGGTTGGTGCGTATGGTGATGTAGACCGTGATTCAGGTGGTAGAGTAGTCTCTGTTGCTTACTACGCTTTAGTCAATGCCGAAAATTTCAATACATCACTTGCAAAAAAGTATGATGCAAAATGGCTAAGTGTAAGTAAATTGCCAAAGCTTGTTTTTGATCATAACAAAATGGTAGAAGACGCTATAAAGCTTTTGCAATATAAAGCCTCAAATCAGCCGATTGTATTTAAATTTTTCGATGAAAAATTCACGCTTACTGAACTACAGGATCTATATGAAGCCATTTATCAAATGCAATTAGACAAACGCAATTTCAGGAAAAAGCTAAGCAACATGAATCTTCTCGACAAACTTGACGAGAAAGATAAAGTAAACTCCAGGAGGGGGGCATATTACTACACCTTCAATAAAGAGAGATACGAAAAATTTATAGAAGAGGGAAATCGATTCTCGCTATGATAAATAATTAATTTTTTAAATAATAATTTACAGTAGTCACAACTCTCACGTTTTTAATATATGGAGTATTTGCATCTCGGTCTGTAATGGTAAACTGCCCCTGAGATGCATTTCTTATTTTACCCAGCTTACTTCCGGAGTCAAGAGCAAATTTCTCTGCAGCCTCCCTCGCGTTTTTAGTTGCCTCTTCAATCATAGCGGGCTTGATACTATTCAAGCCTGTGAATTCATATAATGTATTATATCTATAATCACCACCTGTTATTGCAACCCCCTGTTTAAGCAATTCTGTCTGCTCCGAAATTAGTTTGCGAATCTGATCCACATTATTAGAAGTAACAGTTATCACAGAGGTTGCATTATACCTGTACTGAATTGCCTGGTTAAGGTAACGTTCAGCCTCCATATCAATTATTTCAGGTGGAGCTATGCTTATCTCATCATCTGTAATACCGTTCGACCTCAGGAAATCAACAATAGTTCTATTTTTACTTTGAATATTTGTATAAAGAGTTGTCAGATCATTTCCCAGATCTTTATACATCAAAGGCCAGATAACTTTATCTGCCGGCACCTCCATCTCTGCAAGTCCTTTTACAGTTACAACGCGGTCGCGATCTGTAAAGTTGTTAATACCTCTGTTTAATAAAATTCCAAACGCCAATAGTGCGATCGCTAAAATTATAGATTCTACAATCCAGTTTTTCATAATCCTGTTTTTTAGGTTTTTGATTATAAATATATGATTTTAAATCATACTGAAAAAGTTTATATAACTGTCAAATATTGAAATGTTTTATATAAAAGCTTTTTACAAATATAATGATTAAAGTAAATAATTGTTTTCATAGCAGGAAAAAAGATCTTTTTTATAATTTATCATCTTTTGCATAAATAAAATTTAGAACTTCTAAATGCTATTACATTTCAATTACTATCTATTACTTCAAAATATTTTTTCTATCTTTGTACCCTAATATCACATAGTATATATCAAACAAAATTAATGCTCGCACTATGCACAAATTAACACCGGTGCGATTGATCCTTGAAAACGGGATGGTCTTTCAAGGAAAATCGTTTGGGGCTGAAAAGCCGACATCGGGAGAGGTTGTTTTCAGTACTTCAATGGTAGGTTATCCCGAAAGCTTGACTGACCCCTCCTACAAAGGACAAATATTATCACTAACTTATCCAATAATCGGAAATTACGGAGTTCCAGCCAAAGGCGAAACAGACGGAATTTCCGATTTTTTTGAATCTGAACATATTCTTGCTTCAGGGTTGATAATACAGGATTATACTTCTGAATACTCTCACTGGAACGGAATTGAAAGCCTTGGAGAATGGCTTAAGAATGAGAATATCCCGGGTATTTGCGATGTAGATACCCGTAAACTCACTAAAATACTTCGTGAAGAAGGCTCACTATTGGGAAAGATTGTTTTTGATGAGAGTCATGTTTCAGAAAAAACAAAAGATGCAAGCAAGGCAGAAGTCAACATAAGTAAAGATGGTTTTTACAATCCTGATTTTACAAATCTGGTTGCAGAAGTAAGCTGTAAAGAGGTAATTGAGTATGGGGATGGAGTAAAAAAGGTAGTACTTGTAGACTGCGGCGTCAAACTAAATATTCTGAGAGAACTTATTAAGCAGGGAGTAAAAGTGATACGTGTGCCCTGGGATTATGACTTCAATACAATAGATTTTGATGGTGTAGTGATTTCAAACGGTCCCGGCAACCCTGACCACTGTATAGCAACAGTTGAAAATATCCGCAAAGCGATGAATAGTGATAAACCAATATTCGGAATTTGCATGGGAAATCAGTTGCTTTCTAAAGCAGCCGGAGCAAAAATATATAAGCTTAAATATGGACACAGAAGCCATAACCAACCGGTTAGAAGAGTAGGGAGTAATCAATGTTTCATTACATCCCAGAATCATGGGTATGCAGTAGATGATAAGGGTTTAGGCAAAGAGTGGGAACCATGGTATGTTAACCTGAATGATGGAACCAATGAGGGTATCAGGCACAAATCAAAACCATTTTACTCAGTACAATTTCATCCGGAAGCAAATGGAGGTCCAAATGATACACGCTATTTCTTTGACGAGTTTGTAAAATTATTGTGATTTATGACAAATCAGATTTTAGATAATATAAAAAAAGTATTGGTGCTGGGTTCTGGAGCCCTGAAGATAGGTGAAGCGGGAGAGTTTGACTATTCAGGCTCTCAGGCACTTAAAGCACTAAGTGAAGAGGGAGTTGAAACTATCCTTATCAATCCAAATATTGCAACGGTACAAACATCTGAAGGTGTGGCCGATAAAATATATTTCTTACCTGTAACTCCCTATTTTGTGGAGAAGGTAATTGAAAGAGAAAATCCAGATGGAATTCTTTTGGCATTTGGTGGTCAGACTGCACTTAACTGCGGAGTAGAGCTGTATAAGTCGGGTATCTTTGAAAAATATAGTGTAAAGGTGCTGGGTACTCCCGTGCAGGCAATTATGGATACTGAGGACCGCGATCTGTTTGTAAAGAAGCTCAATCAGATTGATGTTAAGACAATCAAGAGTTACGCTGTTTCTACTACTAATGAAGCACTTGAAGCAGCGGAAAAGCTCGGATATCCTGTAATTGTAAGGGCTGCTTATGCACTTGGTGGATTGGGCTCAGGTTTTTGCAATAATGAAAAAGAGCTGAAAGAGCTGTCAGTAAAAGCATTAAATTATTCTGACCAACTACTTATAGAGAAATCTTTAAAAGGATGGAAAGAGATTGAATATGAGGTTGTACGAGATAGATTCGACAACTGTATCACAGTGTGCAATATGGAGAATTTTGATCCATTAGGCATACATACTGGAGAAAGTATAGTAGTTGCTCCTTCACAAACCCTTACCAACTCCGAGTATCATAAACTTCGTGAGTTGGCAATTAAAATTGTGAGACATATCGGAATTGTTGGAGAGTGTAATGTTCAGTACGCCCTCGACCCTGAATCAGAAGATTACAGAGTTATTGAGGTAAATGCGCGACTGAGCCGTTCATCTGCTCTTGCTTCCAAGGCCACTGGTTATCCGCTGGCATTTGTTGCTGCGAAACTGGGACTCGGTTATGGACTCTTCGATCTTAAAAACTCGGTTACTAAAACCACAAGTGCCTTCTTTGAACCGGCACTGGATTATATAGTTGTAAAAATACCACGTTGGGATTTAGGTAAATTCAGCGGTGTTTCAAAAGAGATCGGTTCCAGTATGAAATCGGTTGGCGAGATCATGTCAATTGGCCGCACTTTTGAAGAAGCAATTCAGAAAGGACTCAGAATGATTGGTCTGGGCATGCATGGCTTTGTGGAAAATAAAGAACTGGTAATTCCGGATATAGATAAGGCTTTAAGGGAGCCTACAGATCAGCGTATATTTGTTATCAGTAAAGCTTTCCGAAAGGGATATACAGTTGATCAGATACATGATCTGACCAAAATTGACAGATGGTTCCTGAATAAATTACGCAAGATTGTTGACACTGCCGAACAGCTTGAACAACTGGATTCTGAAAGAATAGATCTGAATGCAGATATTAATGAAGTTATTGGAAATGGAGATAGTAAACTTCATGAATATAATGAGAATCAAAATAATCAGCTTAACAAGTTTATCGAATTACTGAGACTTTCAAAACAGCAAGGTTTTTCAGATTATCAGATAGCTAAAGCTATTTATAAAGAAAATATCAGTGAAAATGATCCTCTCAATATAAGAGCATACAGGAAGAAACTTGGAATAGTTCCATTCGTTAAGCAAATAGATACTTTAGCTGCAGAGTTTCCTGCACAGACAAACTACTTATATCTGACATATAATGGAGCAGAGAGTGATGTTAAGTACTTGGGTGACCACCGCTCGGTGATTGTACTGGGTTCCGGTGCTTACAGAATAGGGTCGTCGGTAGAATTCGACTGGTGTTCGGTTAACGCACTGAATACCGTACGTAAAGAGGGTTACCGCTCTGTAATGATCAACTATAATCCTGAGACGGTATCAACTGATTATGATGTGTGTGACAGACTCTATTTTGATGAACTTTCATATGAGAGGGTTATGGATATAATAGAGCTTGAGAATCCATATGGAGTAATTGTATCTGTAGGAGGACAGATTCCTAATAATCTGGCGGTCAGACTGGATAATTCCGGTGTCAATATATTGGGGACATCTGCAAAAAGTATAGATAACGCAGAGGATCGTCATAAGTTCTCCTCTATGCTCGACAGACTTGAGATTGATCAGCCCAGATGGAAGGAGCTTACTACACTTGATGAGATTCATCAGTTTGTTGATGAAGTTGGATTCCCATTGCTGGTGAGACCATCATATGTTTTATCAGGTGCCGCAATGAATGTCTGTTCCAATAAAACAGAGTTGGAAAGATTCCTAACCCTGGCTACTGAAGTTTCAAGCAAATATCCTGTGGTGGTATCAGAATTTATTGAAGATTCTAAAGAGATTGAGATGGATGCTGTAGCACAGAATGGTGAACTGGTAGCATACGCGATTTCAGAACATATAGAATTTGCCGGTGTTCACTCGGGTGACGCTACCATTTTGTTCCCTGCTCAGAAGATTTATGTGCAGACAGTAAGACGAATAAAACAGATAACTCGTAAAATCGCAAAAGAGTTAAATATATCAGGACCATTCAATATCCAATTCCTAGCTAAGGATAATGATATAAAAGTTATCGAGTGTAACCTGAGAGCATCAAGATCTTTCCCATTTGTATCTAAGGTTTTGAAAATAAACTTTATTGAGTTAGCAACTAAAGTGATGCTTGATATAATGGTGGAGAGACCTGAAAAATCGGCTTTCGATCTTGATTATGTAGGTATTAAAGCACCTCAGTTTTCATTCACACGACTGCAGAAAGCCGATCCTGTACTTGGTGTTGATATGGCATCTACAGGCGAAGTGGGAGCTATTGGCAGTAATTTTGATGATGCTTTGCTCACTTCGATGCTGGCCGTTGGTTACAGGATTCCTGAAAAGAATATTATGATATCCTCGGGAGGTACAAAGTCAAAAGTAGCACTGCTTGATGCATGCCGCCTGCTCAGGAAAAATGGTTATAATCTATTTGCAACCGGTGGTACTCAAAAGTTTTTGGAAGAGAATGGGGTAGAGAGTACCTTTGTTGCCTGGCCTGATGATGAAAATGCAGAACTGAAAGTAAATGATATGATAGCCGATAAAAAATTCGACTTGATTATAAATATTCCAAAAAACCTGACTGAAAGAGAGCTTACAAATGGTTACAGAATCAGGCGAGGAGCAATTGATTATAATATTCCTCTGATTACAAATGCAAGACTTGCAGGTGCTTTTATTAAAGCTTTCTGCAGAATCTCGCAGGATAATATTAAAATTAAACATTGGGGAGAGTATAATTAAAATCAGGCTGTTAATTAAGTTATGATTAATTAAGCAGACTAATATTTCAGAAAATATAATATAAATGGATCAATCTATTAAGAAAGTAATTCTACTGGGTTCCGGAGCCCTTAAAATCGGACAAGCGGGTGAATTTGACTATTCAGGTTCGCAAGCTCTTAAAGCTATGCGTGAAGAGGGTATTGAAACAGTATTAATAAACCCTAATATTGCTACTATACAAACATCAGAGGGTGTAGCCGATAAGGTTTATTTCCTGCCTATAACTCCCTATTTCGTTGAGAAGGTTATACAAAAAGAGAAGCCTGACGGAATACTTCTGGCATTTGGGGGACAGACAGCATTAAACTGTGGAACTGAGCTTTACCAGAGTGGTATACTTGCAAAGTATGATGTGAAGGTACTGGGAACTTCCGTTGAAGCGATTATGATTACGGAGGACCGTGATCTGTTCGTGAAGAAACTTGATGAGATTGAGGCAAAAACGCCAAAATCAAGAGCTGTTGAGTCGCTCGATGAAGCTCTTGAAGCTGCTAATGAAATTGGTTTTCCTATTATGCTCCGTTCAGCATATGCATTAGGAGGACAGGGTTCAGGTATCTGTGCAAATAAGAAAGAGTTTGTTGAGTTGTGTAAAAGTGCACTCTCATTCTCTAATCAGGTACTGGTAGAGGAGAGTCTCAAAGGTTGGAAGGAAATTGAATTTGAGGTGATTAGGGATAAAAACGACCACTGCTTTACTGTAGTACCTATGGAAAACTTTGATCCACTGGGTATTCATACAGGTGAGAGTATTGTTGTTGCACCTATTATCACACTTCGTAAGGATCAGATTGAACTATTGGAAGATGTAGCCAGGAGAGTTGTTCGCCACATTGGTATAGTAGGTGAATGTAATATACAGTATGCATTTAATGCTGAGACAAATGATTACAGGATTATCGAGATCAATGCACGATTGAGTCGTTCATCTGCACTTGCATCAAAAGCTTCAGGTTATCCTCTTGCATTTGTAGCTACAAAACTTGCCTTAGGTTATTCTTTAGATCAGATTGGTGAAATGGGTACACCCAACTCAGCTTACACAGCACCTAAGGTAGATTATATGATTGTGAAGATTCCTCGCTGGGATCTAAACAAATTCTACGGTGTAAGTCACGAGATTGGATCTTCAATGAAGTCAGTAGGTGAGGTAATGTCAATTGGTCAGTCATTTGAAGAGATCATACAGAAAGGTTTGCGAATGATCGGGCAGGGGATGCACGGCTTTGTTGGCAACAGAGAGATCACTTTCGACAATATTGAAGAGTCCCTTTCCAAACCTACCGATCTGCGTATTTTTGCAATTGCTGATGCTTTTGAAAAAGGTTATAGTGTTGAACAAATTGAAGAGCTTACCAAAATTGATCCCTGGTTTCTGGAAAAGCTTGAAAATATTCATAAATACTCCAAAGTTTTATCTTCATACAACAAGATAGAGGAGCTTCCTGAAGATGTACTTCGTGAAGCAAAAAGACTTGGATTCTCTGACTTCCAGATTGCAAGGTTAATTGAGGAACCTGATGGTAATATGGAGAATGAGCAGATACGAGTCCGCAATCACAGGAAAAGTTTGAATATCACTCCTGTAATTCGCAGAATTTATACTGTGGCATCTGACCATCCTGATAAAACAAACTATCTATATTTCACCTATGGAGAAGTTAAACCACATATTCCATACAAAGAGGAGGGTAAGGAGTCAGTAATAGTATTAGGTTCAGGAGCATACAGGATAGGATCATCTGTAGAGTTCGACTGGTGTTCTGTAAACGCAGTGCAAACTGCTCGTGAGCTTGGGTATGACTCAGTAATGATAAATTATAATCCTGAGACTGTTTCTACCGATTATGATATGTGTGACAGACTCTATTTTGATGAGCTTACTTTCGAGAGAGTGCTTGATGTTATTGATGTGGAGATTCCTAAGGGGGTTATACTTTCAGTTGGAGGACAGATTCCTAATAATCTGGCAATGAAGCTTTACCGCCAAAATGTTCCTATTCTCGGAACTCAGCCTACAGATATTGACAGGGCAGAAAACAGGCATAAATTTTCCGGCATGCTGGATGAGCTTGGCATTGATCAGCCAAGATGGAAAGAGGCTAGTAGTAAAGAAGAGATTGATGCTTTTATTGATGAGGTTGGTTTTCCTTTACTTATCAGACCATCATATGTACTCTCAGGTGCTGCTATGAATGTTTGTTATGACAGAGATCAGATGAGTACATTCCTGGAAATGGCTGTGAGCGTCTCTAAAGAACATCCGGTTGTAGTGTCAAGCTTTATGCAGAACGCAAAAGAGATCGAGTTTGATGCAGTTGCGAAGAATGGAGAAGTTGTTGAGTATGCAATATCTGAACATGTAGAATTTGCTGGTGTTCATTCAGGTGATGCAACACTGGTATTTCCTGCTCAAAAGATCTATTTTGAGACCATGCGTCGTGTAAAGAAGATCTCAAAACAGATTGCTAAAGAGCTTAATATAAGCGGTCCCTTCAACATTCAATATCTAGCTAAAAACAACGAGATCAAAGTTATAGAGTGTAACCTGAGGGCAAGTCGCTCCTTCCCCTTTGTCTCAAAGGTATTAAAGCAGAATTTTATTGAAACGGCGACAAAAATAATGCTGGATGCACCTTATACAAAACCGGACAGTTCAGTCTTCGATCTTGAATATATTGGTGTTAAAGCATCGCAATTCTCATTTTCAAGACTACAGAATGCCGACCCGGTATTGGGTGTTGATATGGCATCAACTGGTGAGGTTGGCTGTATTGGTGATGATTTTTCAGAAGCAATACTAAAATCGATGCTTTCTGTAGGATATAAAGTTCCTGAAAAAGCAATTCTGATCTCTTCAGGAGAGATGAAATCAAAAGTTGATCTGCTTGATGCTTGTAAACTACTGGCAGAAAGGAATTATGAATTATATGCTAGTCACGGTACCCAGAAGTTTCTCGTTGATAACGGCATAAACGCTATCGAAGTAAACTGGCCTGATGAAGATGGAGAGAACAATATTCAGAAAATGATAGCTGATAAGAAATTCGATCTCATTATAAATATTCCAAAAGATGTTACTCGCAGAGAGTTAACCAACGGCTATATAATTCGTCGCGGTGCAATAGATTACAATATTCCGTTGATTACAAATGCAAGATTGGCAAGTGCATTTATTACTGCATTTTGCACAATGGATCTCGATGATGTTCAGATTAAAAGCTGGGACGAATATTAAACGGGATATTTTTAATATAAAATAAAAAATGATTGTTTTTTCATGTAGTACAAATTCTTTAATTGAATAATGTAAAACTTCGAAAAAACAATCATTTTACTTTTTAATACGTTACTTCTGATATTTAAATCGCTTAATACTTCTTTTAGGTGTTTTATCAAACTCTTCTTCCTGAATGCGGAAAGATGAAATCTGACTATAATTAGGAAGTGAGGAATTCACATCATCAATTATTTTAGAGAAGAAAGAGTTCCACTGCTCTTCTTTTACACCTTCTGACTCAAGCACATCTTTATCAGGTACTATTAGTGCTACAATCTTATGATTCTCTTCAATTGCAAGGACCTCGCTAATGTAATCTGAGCTATTAAGCTTCTCTTCAATCTCTTCTGGATAGATATTCTGACCTGAAGGACCTAAAAGCATATTTTTGTTTCGGCCTTTGATAAAGATGAAATTGTCTTTATCCATAGTACCAAGATCGCCCGTCTTTAGCCATCCATCAGCAGTAAATGTCTCTTTAGTTGCTTCCTCATTCTTATAGTAACCAAGCATAACATTACTTCCCTTGGTCAGTATTTCACCAACAACATTTTCAGGATCACTTGAATCAATTTTAACCTGCATTCTGTCTACAACCTTACCTGAAGAACGTTTCTTATACTCTTTCCAGTAAGCATAAGAAATGAGAGGTCCGCATTCAGTCATACCATATCCCACTGTAAAAGGAAATTTTATCTTCTTCAGGAAATTTTCAACATCTTTGTTTAAAGCAGCTCCACCAATAACAACTTCATCCAGATTGTCTCCGAAAAACTCAATCATCCCCTTACGTATTTTTGAAAATACAAGAACATTCAGTAATGGTATTTTCTTAAGAGTAGCAGCTGAACCTTTTTTCAGTTTTGGGAATACTACCTTAGTGACAACTTTTTCAATAATAAGTGGTACTGCAAGAATCAGCTTGGGTTTTGTTTTTGCAAATGCATCCTTAAGAATCTTTGGAGAAGGTGTTTTTCCAAGAAAATGGATATGACAGCCTATTGCTATGGAATTCAGAATCTCGAATGCAAGACCATAAGTGTGTGCCATTGGCAGCATACATACTACATTATCCCCGGGCAGAAGGAAATTCACATTTTCCATTGCAAACTTGGTATTTGACCATAGACTTCTATAGGGAAGCATTACACCCTTTGGACTACTGGTGGTGCCTGAGGTGTAGTTGATTAATGCCAGCTCTTCAGGCTTGTCTGTTCTGAAATTTATATCATTTACAAAAAAGCCTTTACTATATTTTTCAGTAAAATAGTCAGAAGCATTAGAAATAAATTGTTTCAAGTCATCTGAAACAGACTTCAGTAATGAGAAATTATCCAAAGAGAAAACAGTTTCTGCTTTAGGAATTTTGGTTTCATCAATTCCACTCCAGATACTTTCATCTACAAAAAATAGATTAGAATCGGAGTGATCCACAATAAACTGTACACTGCTTATATCAAATTCATTTAAGATATTTACAGATACAGCACCATATGACAGTGTTGCGAAAAAGACTATAGCCCAGTTAGAGCTGTTCATTCCGCAAAGTGAGATTTTATCTCCCCGTTGTACACCGGCTACTTTAAAAATGTCATGAAGTTTATCAATTTCACGAGCGAAATCTCTGTAATATAAAGTCTTTCCCTCGTAGTCTGTCATAGCAGGCAGATCCCAGTTATTTCTAATACTCTGTTCTATTATACCTAAAAAACTGTTTTGATTCATTATTGTGCTTTATTATATCTTATTTGTGTGTGATAAAGTTACACATAATATAAAAATAAACAAGTATTTATTATCATATTATTTACATAAATAATATAGGGGTGTGATTTTAAATAATATTAATTTATTAGGTCACAATAGATTAATAGCATTAAATGTTAAAATGTCGGTTCTTTGGCTCCTTTTTACGTAATAAAGTTTGCTTTATATTAATTGTCTGCGAAAAATTGATACTATTAGTGAATAAACAGTTTTAATGTGTTAAAACTACTCCATTATAAACGTTTGGAGCTATATGTAAACTAAACTGTGTGAAACTTCTTCATATTGTGAAAATAATACAAAAAAATTTTTATTAAATACATGAGAAATTCGAATTTTTCGTGACTCAAACTATTTTGTCGTTTAACTTAAAAATTAAAGAATGAAAGAACTTAAGACTATTCATGTGAGAGTGATTTTATCTGCATTTGTGTGGGTATTATCGCTAGGTTTGTTTGCACAGAATGTTACCGTAAGAGGTGTTGTTTCTGATGTGAACGGTGAGCCATTGATCGGAGTAACACTCCTTGTTCAGGGTACAACTAACGGAACAGTTACAAACATTGATGGGGAGTATACCTTATCCGGAGTACCGTCCAATGGTGTTATTGAGGTGTCATACGTTGGTATGCAGAATCAAAATGTTCAGGTTGGAGGCAGATCTATTATTAACATCACTTTAACAGAAGACACTGAACTATTGGATGAGGTTGTGGTAGTTGGTTATGGTACAATGGACAGAAGAGAAGTTACTTCTTCTATTGAGACTATTACTGCAGCTGATTTTAATCAGGGAGGAGTAAGAAATGCTATGGACCTTATTCAGGGTAAGGTAGCAGGATTAAACATGACACGTGTTGGAGGCAGTAACCCTAACTCAGGTATGGATATTCAGTTGCGTGGTATTGCTTCTTTGTCAGGAACAAGAACTCCACTAATCGTTATTGATGGTATTCCAGGAGGTAGTCTTGATCTTCTGCAACCTGATGATATCGAGTCTTTCAATATCCTGAAAGATGGTTCTGCAGCAGCTATCTATGGAACACGTGGTAACTCAGGTGTAATTTTAATTACAACTAAGAAAGGTCGCGCTGGCGCACCTCAGTTCAATTATTCATCTTATGCACAGCATGAGATTTTAAATGAGAGACCGAAAATTTTTGATGCAGCTGGTTTCAGAGATTTGATTAAACAGGGTTTAATTAATGAAAATCAGGATTTTGGTGCTGATACTGATCTTTTTGATGAATTGATTAATAAAAGCAACCTAAGCCAATATCACAATTTTGCTGCTTCAGGAGGAACTGAAAATACAAACTATAGAGCATCTGTATTTTATAGTAATATGGAGGGTATAGCTAAGGAAAACTCTCGCGAACAGTTTGGTGGACGTGTTAATGTTAATCAAAAAGGACTTAACGACAGATTAACAATGTCTTTAAATCTTGCTACCAATTTCAATAAGGCTAACCTTCTTGGTGGTGGAACAGGTGATTTTGAGCAGGCTATTCAACGTAATCCTACAGCTCCTCTTTATAATGAAGATGGAACTTTCTATGAAACAACTGCTTACAATAACTACAATCCTCTTTCTCGTCTTGCTAACAGGATATCAGAAAGAGATCAGCAAACTACATCAGCAGATGTCCGCCTGCAGGTTAAATTAACTGATTACTGGTCGGTATCAGGTTTTGGTTCTTATCTGCGCAATACTTATAACGACAGATACTACCGTTCTTCAAAAGACTGGGATAACAGACCGGGTTCTTCTTACCAGGGAATGGGATATGCTTCTAAATCAAACTATTTATCATGGAGCAAAACATTTGAAGCAACAACAGATTATAGAAGAACATTCAATGATGTTCATACTGTAACCGGACTTGTTGGTTATAGCTATCAGTACAATACTGAAGAAAGCTTTAATGTTAATAATAATGGATTCACAACTGATGCTTTCTTGGATTGGAATCTTGGAGCCGGAAGTGCAATACAGAATACCAGATTACCACGTCCAGGTATGGGAAGCAGCAAAAATGACAATACATTGGTTGCATTCTTTGGTCGTGTAAACTACTCATTTGATAATAAATATTATTTACAAGCAATTGTACGTCATGAAGGATCATCTCGTTTTGGTGCTAACCACAAATGGGGTACTTTCCCGGCATTATCGGCAGGATGGACCATTTCGGAAGAAGGATTCATGTATGATGTTGATGCAATAGATGAACTGAAGCTCAGAGTAGGATATGGAGTTACTGGTAACCAGGGAATTCCTAACTATCAGTCGCTAGTTACTCTAAGTACAGGTGGTGTTTACCCACAAAATGGTGTTTACTATCAGACTTATGGTGCTGCAAGAAACCCAAACCCTGATCTTCGCTGGGAACAGAAGCAGGAGCTAAATGTTGGTGTTGATTTCGCATTATTTAAAAGAAGAATAAGCGGTTCTTTGGATCTGTATAACAGAAATACAAAAGACTTGCTGTATAACTACAATGCACAACAGCCACCATATGTAAGGGATTTCATCTATACTAATGTAGGTTCAATCAGAAACTCAGGAGTTGAACTTCAACTTTCTGGTGTAGCTATCAATAATAAAGATTTCAGCTGGGATATCGATCTTGCAACAAGTTACCAGACAAACGAACTTACAAAGCTTTCAAGTGATGTATTTAAAGCAAACTGGCTTTCATTCTATGGATTACCTTCACCGGGTAACCTTGGTGAGGCATTCAGACTTGAAGAGGGTGGTGCAGTAGGTAACTTCTATGGTAAAGAATTTGCAGGTTTTGATGAAGATGGTAAGTGGTTGTTCTATAAGAAAGATAGATCTACTGCAAGAGCTTCTGAAATTTCGGAAGATGATCTTAAAATTATTGGTAATGGTGTACCAAAAGTACAAGCATCACTTAATAATACATTCAGATATAAGAATTTTGACCTGACTCTTCTTTTCAGAGGTAAATTTGGCTTTGATATTCTTAATCTTAAAGAGCTTTATTTCGGTAATAAAAAATGGTTACCAAATAATATGCTTAAAACAGCTGTTACCAAGCATAATGAGTTGAACGATGATCCTCAGTATTCTGACTACTATCTAGAAAAAGGTGATTTCGTTAAACTAGATAATGTTACTTTAGGCTATAATGTTCCATTGAAATCTGATTATGTGTCTAATCTAAGATTTTATGTAACAGGTAGAAATATTCTTACTTTAACTGGTTATTCAGGAGTTGACCCTGAACTTCAGGACACAGGTTTTGAAGCTGGTGTTGACAAAAGAGATTACTATCCAAGAACACAGTCGTGGTCGATTGGAGTAAATGTTAGTTTTTAATAAGTATGAATACCATACAGAAAAAAATAAATAATCTATGAAAAAAAATATACTGAATAGAATTGCTCTGTTTCTCACTGCGGTATTGGTTTTCACACTGAATAGCTGTACTGACTTAGATGAGAACATTTACAGTGAACTGAATAAATCTAATTTCTATAATAATAGGACAGAGGTTTTACAAGCTGCATTGAGGCCATTTACTCATATGCAGGCATGGTTAGCACCAACAGGACAAAATGGTTATTATTATCATGCTGAGCTTTCTTCAGATCAGGTTGCCTGGCCACAGAAAGGAAGACACGGATATGATGGAGGTGACCACTTCAGACAACATTATCACACTTGGACAGCAAATGAAAACCGTATGCGTAATGCTTGGGTTCTAATGTGGACAGGTCTT
This sequence comes from Lascolabacillus sp., assembly GCF_028696275.1. Classification (NCBI taxonomy): domain Bacteria; kingdom Pseudomonadati; phylum Bacteroidota; class Bacteroidia; order Bacteroidales; family Porphyromonadaceae; genus Lascolabacillus; species Lascolabacillus sp. Next base: position 2,188 of record NZ_JAQVHI010000002.1, on the reverse strand, counting down.
GGATATGTAAACTCTGCGATAATGGACCTGGAAAGTGTCGACAATAATGCTATTGATATTTCTGATACTGAAATGGCTGCTATATTGGGAGAACTATATGTTTTACGTGCTTTCCACTATATGAAAATTATGGAACTGTGGGGTAATGTACCTATCATTACTACTGTTGGTGAACCACAGAATCCTCCCACACAGTCGAAAGAAGAAGTATTTGCTTTCATAAAGCAGGAACTTGAAACTTATGTGCCCAAACTTCTTCCTTATTCACAGGAAATGGTGGGAAGGGTATCACAAACTGCAGGTTATGCAATGTTGGCAGAACTTTACCTTAATGCAGAATATCATATTGGTACTCCAATGTATGATGAAGCAATTGCTGCATGTGATAAAATCATAAGCGGTCAGGCAGGTGGCGTTAATGGTACACCAAAGCTGGCTGATGATCTGTTGGAGACATTCTCTAATACCAATAAATTTGCTGATGAAGCATTATTCCAATTTGCTTTCAGTAAACAGGGTGGTTTCTCTTTTGGTTGGGGAGGCTTTTACTTTGGATACTCTAATATGAGTAGAGCGTTAGGTTATGATTTCTCTGGTTGGAATGCATTTGTTGTTATACCTACTGCATTTGATGCATATCAGGATAATGACCTTCGTAAAAAGGAATGGTTCCTATTCGGACCTCAGTATGATATAGATTCAGGAGAACCTATCCTCGGAACTGAAGAGTATAATGGTGAGCCACTTGTATATGTGAACTCAATCAGAAGAGAGAGTGAAGGTGACTTTACAAGTGAAGGCAGCATGGCAGAAGGTGAAGAAAACAGTGGAGCTAGATTCAATAAATATAAAGCTGGAAGACTCGATGAAGATAATTATCACGAGAACCACTATATGATTTACAGATTATCTGAAATCTATTTGAATAAAGCTGAAGCAATCATGCGCAAAAATGGTGGTGTTGCAACTCAGGAAGCTGTTGATCTGGTTAATGCTGTAAGAAAGCGTGCATTTACCGAAGAAGATTGGCCAGCAGAGCAGTATACAACTGCTACATTGACTATGGATGAGCTGTTGGAAGAACGTGGAAGAGAGCTTATTTTCGAAGGTAAAAGACGTACAGATCTTATACGATTTGGTGCTTATGTTACAAAAAGCTGGTGGGATCATGAACCAAGTAACGATCCAAGCAAAGAGCTTTACCCAATTCCTCATACTCAGTTAGCGGCTAATCCTAATCTGATTCAGAATCCGGGTTATGAAGGAAATCAATAATCATTGTAATTAATAATAATACATAAAAGCTCCGGTATTGCCGGGGCTTTTTGTTGCAAAAGTTTCTCAGATATTAAAATAAGTAATAATGGGTGAATTTTACACCTAAAATTTCGTTTTCAAATTAATTTATCTTACTTTTACGCATCTATTTAATGAAAAGCGAAAAAGAAAAAATATAAATTGCGTATTTCTAATGTAGTCCCATAAAGGTAAATAAGTGAATTACATTTATTTTAATGCTCTGAAAACTATTGAAAAATAGATTAAATATTTGTAAATAAGATAGTATAAAATATATACATTTATCAATAAGTGAAACCTAAAAAAAAGTACTTATGTCATCAAACATTTCAAGAAGAAGATTTTTAGAAACCGGAGCACTTGCGGCTGCCGGCTTAACTGTAGTACCTTCATCGGTACTTGGAAAAAGCATGGGCTACAAAGCACCTAGTGATAAACTAAATATCGCTGCTGTAGGTATCGGAGGTATGGGAAATTCAAACCTGAACGCCCTTCAAAGCGAGAATATCGTTGGTCTTTGTGACGTGGACTGGAAATATAGTCAGCGTGTATTCGAGAAATACCCAAAAGCTAAAAAGTATTACGATTACAGACGTATGTATGATGAACTGGGCAAATCTATCGACGGAGTTGTTGTAGCTACATCAGACCATACTCATGCTATCATTACAGCTGATGCAATGACAATGGGAAAACATGTTTATGTTCAGAAACCATTGACACACAGTGTTTATGAGTCTCGTCTGTTAACCAAACTGGCAGAGAAATATAAAGTTGCTACCAGTATGGGTAACCAGGGATCATCAGGTGCAGGTGTACGTCAGGTAATCGACTGGATCGCAGATGGAGTGATTGGTGAAGTAACTAAAGTAGAAACATTTACAGACCG